>NZ_MDDT01000022.1:0-92361 GCF_001854815.1 Mesorhizobium sp. LCM 4576 | reverse complement strand
GACTTCGTCATTCTAGGGCGGAACCGCGCCGATTGGTTGCAGCCGCCCGAACCTCGTCATTCTAGGGCGGAGCAAGGAGCGAAGCGACGCGCGCAGACCCTAGAATCCATTCCGTTACACCCGCCGAAGATTGCTGCGGTCCAGAAAAGAGATGCAACCGCTGGCGCAGCAGTGCAAATGCCTGCACCGCCACGGCGCCTCGAAGTCACGGCATGGATCCTCGGGTCTACGCGCGTCGCTTCGCTCCTTGCTCCGACCGTGGATGACGAAAGGAGGCTGCGCGCAGAAAATATTCCATCAAACCCGCCGAACTCGCAAGATCGTTCCTCTACTAACTTTATAGATTTACCTAGCCTGATCTCATTCCAACGGCCCGGCAGCCCCGGCCATCGAAGGAGAGGGTCATGTTCAATCTGACGAGACGCGCTTTTGGCGGCGGCCTGCTGGCAGTGGCGGCCTTTGCCGCATCCTTTGGGACGACGTCCTTGGGCGCCGCGGCGCAAGAGCTCAAGTCCTTCAACATCGGCTACCAGAAGACCGGCCTGCCGGTGATCGCCAGGCAGCAGCAGATCATCGAAAAGGCGCTGGCCGACAAGGGCGTCACGGTGAAATGGGTCGAGTTCACCGCCGGCCCGCCGCTGGTGGAAGCCTTGAATGTCGGCGCCATCGATGTCGGCTGGACCGGCGACGCGCCGCCGATCTTCGGCCAGTCGGCCGGCGCCAACATCGTCTATGCGGCGGCGCTGCCTTCGAATGGCGACGGCGAGGCGATCTTCGTCAAGCCGGCCTCGCCGATCCAGTCGCTGGCCGATCTCAAGGGCAAGCGCATCGGCGTCGGCAAGGGCACCAGCGCGCATAACCTGCTGGTCGCGGCGCTGGAAAAAACCGGCATCGCGTTCGACCAGGTCACGCCGGTCTATCTCAGCCCGGCCGACGCGGCCGCCGCCTTCGCCAGCGACCAGATCGACGCCTGGGCGGTATGGGATCCGTTCTTCGCCATCGCCGAGACCCGCTACCAGCCGCGCGTGCTTGCCCGCTCAAGCGACGTGCTCAAGGTCAACACCTATTTCCTCGCCAACAAGGATTTCGCCAAGGCGCATCCGGATTTCGTCTCGACGACGATCGGCGCGCTCGGCGACGCGGCCAAATGGGCCGACCAGAACCGCGACAAGGTGGCCGAGGCGCTGCATGAGGTGACCGGCGKGCCGCTCGACGCGCAGACGATCGCCRCCAACCGCACCAAGTTCGGCATCTATCCGATCACCGACGAGATCGTCGCCGGCCAGCAGGCGACGGCCGACCGTTTCTTCAAGCTTGGGCTGATCCCGAAAGCGGTGCGGATATCAGACGCCGTCTGGACCGCGCCGGGCAACTGATTTCCTTCCACGGCGCCGGGCGGCGAACGTCCCGGCGCTGCCCTTGTTTTCGACCGTCTTTGCCCGGGTGTCAGCCATGACCGCATCACCAAGCCCGCTCGATTTCTTCTGGTTCATCCCCACGCATGGCGACGGTTCCTACCTCGGCACCGAGAAGCAGCAGCGTCCGCCCGAGTTCGGCTACTTCAAGGAGATCGCGCAGGCGGTCGACAGGCTGGGTTTCCCCGGCGTGCTGTTGCCCACCGGGCAGAACTGCGAGGATTCCTGGATCGCCGCGACCGGCCTCGCGACGCTGACCGAAAGGCTGAAATTCCTGGTCGCGCTGAGACCCGGCGTGACGCTGCCGACCTTCGCGGCGCGCCAGACCGCGGCGCTCGACCGGCTGAGCAACGGCCGCCTGCTGCTCAATGTCGTGGTCGGCGGCAATCCGACCGAGCTAGCCGGCGACGGCGTGTTCCTGCCGCATGACGAGCGCTACGCGCAGGCGCAGGAATTCCTCGCCATCTGGCGCGGCCTGGTCTCCGGCGAGCGGGTGAATTTCGACGGCAGATATTACCGCGTCGAGAACGGCCGCCTCGACCTGTTGCCGCTGCAGGAGCGGCCGCCGCTCTATTTCGGCGGCTCTTCAGACGCCGGCCAGGAGCTCGCGGCCGACCTCGTCGACATGTATCTCACCTGGGGCGAGCCGCCGGCGCAGGTCGCCGCCAAGATCGCCTCGGCGCGCGAGAAGGCGGCGCGGCGCGGCCGCAAGCTGCGCTTCGGCATCAGGCTGCATTTCATCGTGCGCGAGACCGAGGACGAGGCCTGGCGCGCCGCCGAGCGGCTGATCAGCCATGTCACCGACGCGCAGATCGAGAACGCGCAGGCGCGTTTCCTCAAGGAGATGGATTCGGTCGGGCAGCGGCGCATGGCCGAGCTGCATGGCGGCCGGCGCGACCGGCTGGTCGTCTCGCCGAACCTTTGGGCCGGCGTCGGCCTGGTGCGCGGCGGCGCCGGCACCGCGCTGGTCGGCACGCCGGAGCAGATCGTCGAGCGCATCGGCGAATACCAGGCGATCGGCATCGACACCATCATCGGCTCCGGCTACCCGCATCTCGAGGAAGCCTATCGGGTCGCCGAGCTCCTGTTTCCGCGGCTCGGCCTCGGCACCAGCCGGCTCAAGGCGCACAAGGACATCGCCAACGAATTCACGGTCGGCTTCCACGGCGCCGGCCGCCTCCAGGCCGCATCGTGAGCCTGGCCGCGCGCCTCGCCCGCAACGGCGCGGTCGGCTGGCTGCTGCCGGCGGCAATCGTCGCCGGCTGGGAAGCCGCCGCGCGCGCGGGCTTGATCCCGGCCAATGTGCTGCCRGCGCCGAGCGCGGTGGCCGAGGCCTTCTGGCGGCTGACCTTGTCCGGCGAGCTGGTCCGCAACATCGGCGTCTCCACTTTGYGCGCATTGTCGGGCTTCGCCATAGGCGGCTCGATCGGCTTCGCGCTCGGCCTCGCCAACGGATTGTCGCAGCTCAGCCGCGGCCTCACCGACACGACGCTGCAGATGATCCGCAACATCCCGCATCTGGCGCTGATCCCGCTGGTCATATTGTGGTTCGGCATCGACGAGGAAGCAAAACTCTTCCTGGTGGCGCTCGGCGTCTTCTTCCCGATCTATGTCAACACGCTGCTCGGCATCCAGGGCGTCGACCCGCAGCTCGTCGAGATGGGCCGGGTCTATGGRCTCGACCGGCGCGCCTTGTTCTTCCGCGTGATCCTGCCCGGCGCTCTGCCCTCGATCTTCGTCGGCCTGCGCTATGCGCTGGGCATCATGTGGCTGACCCTGATCGTCGCCGAAACGATCTCGGCCAGTTCCGGCCTCGGCTACATGGCCATGCAGGCGCGCGAGTTCCTGCTGATCGATGTCGTGGTGCTGTCGATCCTGATCTACGCGCTGCTCGGCAAGCTCGCCGACAGCCTGGCCCRCCTGCTCGAACGCCTGTCGCTCGRCTGGCATCCCGCCTTCCAGAAAGGGTGAGAAGAAGATGCCGGCCGCTACCCTCACCGCACGTTCCCTCATCGCGACGCCCGCGCATGTGCGCACGATCGGCTCGGTCGAGGRCCGCCGGGCCTTCGCGTTCAAGGAGGTGGGGAAACGTTTCGGCGACAAGATCGTGCTCGACGGCATCAGCCTCGACGTGCGGGCCGGACAATTCCTGGCCGTCATCGGSAAGAGCGGCTGCGGCAAGAGCACGCTGCWTCGGCTGCTGGCCGGGCTCGACCGCCCGAGCAGCGGCTCGCTGACCCTCGGCGCCGATGAGGAAGGCCACGGCCGCACGCGCTTCATGTTCCAGGAACCGCGTTTGCTGCCCTGGATGAGCGTGGTGAAGAATGTCGAGGTCGGGCTGACCGGCATCGCCAGCGGCGCCGAGGCCAGGCAGCGGGCGCTTGCCATGCTGGACGAGGTCGGGCTCGCCGACCGCGCCGGCGAATGGCCATCGGTGCTGTCGGGCGGTCAAAAGCAGCGCGTGGCGCTTGCCCGCGCGCTGGTCGGCCAGCCGCAGATCCTGGCGCTGGACGAGCCGCTCGGCGCGCTGGACGCGCTGACCCRCATCGAGATGCAGCAGCTTCTGGAGCGCATATGGCTCGACCAGAAGTTCACCGCCGTGCTGGTGACGCATGATGTCGGCGAAGCCGTCGCGCTCGCCGACCGCGTCGTGGTGATCGGCGCCGGCAAGATCGTTCTCGATCTTGCCGTGCCGGTGGCCCGGCCCCGCCGGCACGGCAAGCCGGAGCTTGCCCAGATCGAAGGCGCCATCCTGGACCGCCTGTTCAGCCGCGGCTGAGCGCGGCGCCGGCCGGCAATCCAAATCGCACGCGCAAGGTCAGATGCGCGAGCGGTTCGCCCAGCGTAGCCCGAGCACGCCGACCAGCATGGTGAGGAGGCCGATATAAAGCCATCGCGTCTGGCCGGTCATGAAGCTGCCGCCGACAAGGCCAAGGCCCTGCAGCGACCACAGCGCACCCAGCCCCAGTACAATCAGCGCCAGCACAAACCTGGTCAATCGCATCGGCTGGACCCTCTCCAAAAGTCGATCCTGAACGGCGACGGGGACGCAACAAAAGACGCTGAGGAATCGAAATAGTTCGGTTCCCCTGTACTGCAAATCTTGAGGACCGATCTTGCCCGGAACGTCCCGGATGCCGGTCCGATATTCATCAAGAATACGCCTCTCCGGCTCCAGAAATATCATGACAAACTGTTTCGCGGCGACTCCAAACGTGTGCCGCCGCCATGGAACCGCCAGAAGGCTGCCGCATTTCCCGCCTCATTCGGCACTTAGGCGGGGCTACTCGATCAACGGAGCCACCCCCAAAAACATGAAGAAAACCAACCGGACCGCGCTTGTCGCGGTAACGATCGCGGCTGGCCTGATGGCAGGCGCATCGTCCGCCTCCTCGGCCGCCGCGCAGTGCGGCCGCGCTTCCTGGTATGCGCTGCATTCCAGAACCGCCTCAGGGGAACGCATGAACCCCTCGGCACTGACCGCCGCCCATCGCTCCTTGCCCTTCGGCACCAAGCTCAGGGTCACCAACAAGAACAACGGCCGCAGCGTCGTCGTTCGCATCAACGATCGCGGCCCGTTCGTGAGGGGACGCATGCTGGATCTCTCCCGCGGCGCCRCCAGCCAGCTGGGTTTCATCGGTTCCGGCCACACCGCCGTCTGCATGGCGCGCGTCTAAGCCTTCTGTTTGTCTCACCACGATCCAAGGCGAGCCTCAGGGTTCCGGATCGTGCCGGTGTCCGGCATGAGGGCCGGACACATATCCTTCACATTTCGGCAGCGCACAGTGAGCCGGCTCGCCCGCTCAAGCCCGATTTCCAACAGGTTGAACCAAAGAAGCATTCGTCAGACAAAATGACGTATTGCATCGCAACAATATCTTGTTAACCTCGCCGGGAGACATTCAAGGCTCGGCGCTGTCCGTCGTCCCTTTGGTCGTCGGCCGGCAGCGGGGTTCGCGATGTTCTACCAGCTCTACGAAATGAACCATGCGGCGCTGCAGCCCGCGCKCCTTTATGCCGACGCGGTGYGGCTTTTCTACTCCAATCCGCTCAATCCGATTTCCCACACCCCCTTCGGCCRCTCGGTGGCTKCGACCRCCGAGCTCTTCGAGCGCACCACACGTCGCTACGGCAAGCCGCAATTCGGCCTGGACAAGACCGTGGTCGACTGGAAGAACGTCGCCGTCACGGAAAAGACGGTCTGGTCGAAGCCCTTCTGCAATCTGATCCGTTTCGAGCGCGCGCTGCCGGCCGGCCGCAAGCCCGACCCGAAACTTTTGATCGTGGCGCCGATGTCGGGCCATTACGCGACGCTGCTGCGCGGCACGGTYGAGGCGATGCTGCCGCATGCCGACGTGCACATCACCGACTGGGTCGACGCCCGCATGGTGCCGGTCTCGCAGGGCAGCTTCGATCTCGACGATTATATCGACTATGTCATCGAGATGTTCCACACGCTTGGCCCCGACACGCATGTGATGGCCGTGTGCCAGCCTTCGGTGCCGGTGCTGGCGGCGGTGGCGGTGATGGAGAAGCGCGGCGATCCTTTCGTGCCCTCGACCATGACGCTGATGGGCGGCCCGGTCGACACCCGCCGCAACCCGACCGCTGTCAATCTCCTGGCCGAGGAGAAGGGCATCGACTGGTTCCGCGACAATGTCATCATGCAGGCGCCGTGGCCGGTGCCGGGCTTCGGCCGCGAGGTCTATCCGGGCTTCCTGCAGCTTTCGGGCTTCATGAGCATGAATCTCGACCGCCACATCATCGCCCACAAGGATTTCTTCATGCACCTTGTGAAGCATGACGGCGACAGCGCCGAGAAGCACCGCGACTTCTATGACGAATATCTGGCGGTGATGGACCTGACGGCGGAGTTCTACCTGCAGACGGTCGACACCGTGTTCGTGCGCCACGCTCTGCCGAAGGGCGAGATGACGCATCGCGGCGAGCCGGTCGAGCCGAAAGCGATCCGCAACGTCGCGCTGCTGACCATCGAGGGCGAGAACGACGACATTTCCGGCCTCGGCCAGACCCAGGCCGCGCATGACCTTTGCGTCAACATCCCGGCCGACAGGCACGCGCACTACATGCAGCCGGCCGTCGGCCATTACGGCGTCTTCAACGGCTCGCGCTTCCGCTCGGAAATCGTGCCGCGCATCGTCGACTTCATTTCCAGCTATGGCCGCCAGAACCGGGTGGCGGCAAAGCCGAAGCTRGTCCGCTCCGCCAAGAGCTGATTGCGGCGGACCGTGCTGGAGCGGACTTCCGTTCCGCCGCTAGACGGCGGCCGCCGGTGTTGCGCCGGTGCCTCTGTTGCGAAAGTGCCGCTACGGGATCGTCCAGGTAACCATGCCGTCAAACGAACCGTCGTCTCTAATTGACACGGACTGTATATCGCCTTTAACGTTTCGTTAATAAAGAACAGGGCGGGGGCGATGACTTCCTCAGCGATGACGCGGATTCTGCGTTTGTGCGCAGTCGCAGGACTGGCGATCTCTGCGCACTGGGCGGTGCCGGCCTGGGCGGCGGGCGCGATGGCCACGGGCGGCCTGACGTCGCAGCCGATCGGCCATTATGATTTCTGCAAATCGCGTCCGAACGAATGCAACATACATCCGGCCGATCTCGAGCCGGCCAAGATGACGGATGGTTTGTGGCGCCGGCTGATCACCGTGACCGCCAAGGTCAACGCCGCCGTCAAGCCGATGAGCGATCTCGATCACTATGGCAAGGACGAAGTCTGGGCCTATCCGGACGACGGCTATGGYGATTGCGAGGACTACGTGCTGGAGAAGCGGCGCCAGCTCTATCGCTTGGGCATGTCGCTGGCCGACCTTTTGATAACCGTCGTGCGCAAGCCCGATGGCGAAGGCCATTCGGTGCTGACGGTGCGCACCGACAAGGGCGATTACATCCTCGACAATTTGACCGACAAGGTCAAAGCCTGGGACGCGACCGGCTACCGCTTCCTCAAGCGCCAGGCGATCGACAACACCGGACGCTGGGTCTCGATCCGCGACGGCCAGGCGGTGCTGGTCGGATCGGTGCAGTAGGCGGAGCTGGGCGCCCTGCTTTCTTCACGAGCGCTCTATCTCCTTCCGCGGTGGGTGGCGAAGCGAATCCCTACGTGATGTCGTCATACTCGGGCTTGACCCGAGTATCCATGCCGTGACCCTTACCGTAGGTGCAACGGTGCAGAATTCTGTAACCGTTGCAAAGCGTTGGCGTAACGGCATGGATTCCAGGGTCTGCGCGCGTCGCTTCGCTCCTTGCTCCGCCCTGGAATGACGACCGATCTGTCGTAGCCGCACATTGCAAAGGCCGATGACAACAAAAAGCCCGTAACCGCCTCCGAAAATTTTCAGGCGGCTCCATGAACCGATTCCGTTCAGCCGGCGACACATAGCCGTGAATGGCAAACCCAACCATGGAGACCTCAATGACTGCTTTCCCGCGCAACATCCTACTTGCCGCCGTCGCGGTGTCGGCCCTGACCGGATCGGCCCTGGCGGACGAGACCGTCAAAAGCTGCGCCCAGAAAAACCTTAATGATCTGTGGAGCGGCCATTGCTGTGGCGCCGGCGACGCGAGTTGCATCGGCGGGCACGGTCGCGGCGGCGATCACGACAATGGCGGCCGGGGCAGCCCCAATGGCGGCAGCACCAAAGGCGCCGGCAAGCCCTGATCTCAAGAGTTCAGATGGAGTCGAGCCAGCGCCTGCGGACAATCGCGATCCGCTTGCGCCTGAGGCCGGGATTATAGAGGACGGCCGAGTGCCGTGCGGATCGACGTGCTGAGGCGGCGCAACTCCGCCTCATCCAGCTTCTCGATGCTTTCGGCCAGAAGGTTGGCCAGCTCGGTCGCCGCCGGCGACAGGCCGGACGTGTCGATCCTGACCCTGGGATGCGAGCTTTCGGCGAGCCGGGCAAGGTCCTCGGCATCGTCCCAGATGATGTTGAAATAGCCGATGATCTTCTGGATCAGCGTCCAGGTCGGCGCGCCGCGGCGGCCGTGCTCGAGCGCCGAAAGATAGGCAGCGCTGACGCCGATCGCCTCGGCCATCGCCTTCTGGCTGACCCCGCGCTCGGCGCGCAGTGCCCTGAGCCTCTCGCCGAACGGGGTCATGGGCGTGTCCGCCGCAGCCGCACATAGAGCGCCCCCGAGCCGCCATGGTTGCGCGCGGCGTGATCGTGGCTGGAGACGAGATGGCGGAAGGCCGGCGTCGACAGCCAGGCCGGCACGGCGCGGCGCAGGATGCCGTCGCCGCCCGAGGACGACCCCTTGCCGGTGATGATCAGCACATAGCGGATGCCGCCGGCATGCGCGCGGTTGAGGAAGGTGAGCAGCAGCGAATAGGCCTCGTCCTGCGTCATGCCGTGCAGGTCGACGCGGCCTTCGATCGGCAGCCGGCCTTTCTTCAGCTTGTGCAGCGTCTGGTCGTCGAGCGAATGCGCCACATGCGGCGTCTTCGGCTTAACGGCAGCGGCCGGAACGCCATTGGCGGYAGGTCGCGGCGGCTCCGGTTTCGGCTCGACGATGTCGGGAATCTCGACGGCGGTCTTGCCTTTCAGCGGCCGGGCCGAGCGCGCCACCAGGTTCCACAGGATGCGGTCATCGTCGCTGAGATGATCGTCGCGGCGGCTCACCGGGTTGCTCCACCCAGAAGCGCGCGCGGCACCAGCGCATAGAAATCGGCGGCGTTGCGGACCACGCCGGCGATCTCGCCGGCTGCGTCGCCGGAGCCGGCGAAGAGGTCGCCGCGCGCGGGTCCCGTGATCGCCGAGCCGGTGTCCTGCGCGATCATCAGCCGCCGGAACGGTTTTCCGTCGAAGGCGGTGAGCGTCGGCGCGTCGATATAGAAGGGCATGCCGAAAGTGTGCAGCAGGCGGTCGACCGCGACCGAGCGCCCCGGCGTCAGCGGCACCTTGGCTGCGGCGATCGGCCCGAGCGCCGCATCGTCGACGGCGGCTTCGCGGAAGAAGATATAGGAGCGGTTCTGCCAGAGGATCTCGTCGACCCGGTCGGGATGCGCCTTGAACCAGGCGCGGATTGACTGCATCGTCACTTTTTCCAGCGGGATCTCGCCGAGCTCGCTCAAGATCTTGCCCGGACCGGTGAAGCRCTGTCCTGATTTCGCGGCATAGGTGACGCGGCAGAGCCTGCCGTCGGTCATCTTCAGGCGCGCCGCGCCCTGCACATGGACGAAGAAGGCGTCGACCTTCTCGGCGAGCCAGGCGATTTCGAGGTTCTGGCCGGCAAGCGCGCCGCGCTCGATTTCGCCGCGGTCGAAATATTCGACGGGAGCATCATCCGTCCGCCGGGCGAAGGCCAGGTAAGGATCCATGCCGGCCGGCCGGTTGTCGTCGTCGATGTCGATCAGGTCGGCGGGGCGGGACAGCAACGGCACGACAAACCGCTCCGTCCTGACCGGCGAGGCCTCGACCTGCGGTTCATAGAAGCCGGTCACGAGACCCCAGCCGTTTTCGCCCCTCACCAGCATCGGCACGAAATGCCGTTCGAAGAAGGATCGTGCCTGCAACCGATTCGGCGCCGAAATGGCGCGCGCCTCGGCATAGGCCTCGGCAAAGGCGTTGAAGTCGACGCCGAGCGATCCGGTGCGATAGGGCTTTACCGAGGCGTGGAAGGCGGAGCGGCGGAACGCGGCAAAGGCCGCAGCATGGTCATCCTCGCTCCAGCCCGGCAGGTCATCAAAAGATTTTTCGCTGAAAATGGGAGAGAGCGGCACGACTGGGGCCCCGCCGCCTGGATCTAGTCTTCTTCTTCGGTGGCGACGAGCYTCCAGTTCGGGTCGCGCGAGCGGGTGTCGCGGGCGAAGGTCCAGACATCCTTGACCTCGGCCACCGTCTCCGGATCGCCATCGATAACGGCGCCGGCCTTGTCGCGGGTCGCCGAGATCAGCTCGGAGACGACGCGCAGCGTGATATGCGCTTYCGAGCCCTTCATCTCCGCGGCGACGATGTCGGCCTTGTCGATGCCGACGAAGGAGGACTGGATCTTCTCCGACTTCGCCTCGCGTTCGCCGATCGCGGCGACAAAGCCGTCATAGACTTCGCGCGACAGGAGATTCTTCAGCGTCTTACGGTCGCCGTCGGCATAGGCCATGACGATCATCTCATAGGCCATCTTGGCGCCGTCGACGAAGGTCTTGGGATCGAAGGACGCATCGTTGTCCTTGATCGTGCGCAGGCCCTTGTTCAGATCGGTGTCCGGCTTGGCGAAGGCGTCGATCTCGGCATAGGTCTCGGCCGCGGGTTCRCCCGGCGCGCGCTTGCGCGGCAGCGACACGACATTTTCGGGCTTCTGCGCCGCGTCGGCCTCGCGCGTGCGGGTGGCGGAGTAGGGATCGAAGGGCGGGCGCTCGTTGCCGGTGCGACGTCCGAGCACGTTGCGCAGCTGGAAAAAGATCACAACCGCCGCAATCAAAAAGAAAATCGTGCCGAAGTCGAAGAAACCCATATTTTCCGCCAACTCGAACCCTGTCCTTGCCGGACCGGCGTAAYCCCTCGGGGACCGCGGTCGCATAGCGTTCAACACCTAAAGCATATAGAACGGCAGGCGCTATCATTCAAATCAAAGGCAGCCATACCTATCTAAAGGCGCCAAGGCCAGCGGCGATTGTCCGCGGGCGCCGCAAAAGAAGAAAGCGATCGGTCGAGACTTTGCGCATTTCCTTCATCCCGTTGTTCCTGCTCCTGCTGCCGCTGCTGGAGATCGCCGGCTTCGTCGTCGTCGGYCGCGAAATCGGCGTCTTGGCGACGGTCGGGCTGGTGCTCCTGTCCAGCGTCGCCGGCAGCCTGCTGCTTCGGCATCAGGGTTTCGGCGTCATGACGCGGGTGCGCACGGAAATGGATGCCGGGCGCGATCCCAGCCGCCAGCTCGCGCATGGGGCGATGATCGTGCTGGCGGCGATCCTGCTCATCATCCCGGGCTTCATCACCGACATCTTCGCCATTCTTCTGTTGCTGCCGCCGGTTCGCGACTTCGCCTGGCGCCTGCTCAAGAACCGCATCGTCATGGCAACCAGCTTCTCGAGCGGCTTTTCGGCCCGCCGGCGCGACACCGTCATCGATCTCGACGACAGCGACTATTCGCGCGACGATTATCCGAAGCGGCCGGACCACAATTCGCCGTGGCGGCGGCTGAAGAACGATTAGTCCCGGACAGGGGTTGACYGGCCGGCTCTGTTTGCGTTGTTGGCAAGTGCCATGCGCTGGAGATTGGCCGGAACGCCCATCGCGGTCGTCATTCCAGGGCGAAGCAGGAGCGAAGCTCCGTCGCGAAGACCCTGGAATCCATGCCGTTCCCTTCGCCACGGCGTGCAACGGAGCAGAATTCTGCACCGCAGCGGCGCTTCAAAGTCACGGAATGGATTCTATGGTCTGCGCTGCGTCGCTTCGCTCCTTGCTCCGCCATAGAATGACGAGGTTGGGAGGGCGGCTTCAACCAATCCCCGGCATTTGCGCTGATTTCACGCAAATGAACGGAAAACTTGCAGCAAGACCTGCCGCCGAACAGAGGCGGCAAAACTTGTTTTGTCCGGCAGGCCATGGTAGCGAACCCGCGATTTCAATCCGGTCAGCAATGCTGCCCAGGCAAAAGGACCAAGGCTCATGGCCAGCAACGATGACGCCGCGACCGGCGCCGCCAACGGCAACGGAACGCAGAACCAGCCCTCGCTCAATGTGCTTGCGCAATATGTGAAGGACCTGTCCTTCGAAAGCCCCGGCGCGCCGAATTCGCTGCGCGGCCGCGACAAGGCGCCGGGCATCGCCATCAATGTCAACGTCAACGCCAACCCGCTCTCGGACAAGCAGTTCGACGTTAATCTGACGCTGAACGCCAAGGCTTCCTTCGATCAGGAAGTGCTGTTCAATGTCGAGCTCGTCTATGGCGGCGTCTTCGCCATCTCGGGCTTCCCGCAGGAGCACATGCTGCCGCTGCTCTTCATCGAATGCCCGCGGCTCCTGTTCCCCTTCGCCCGCCAGATCATCGCCGACGCCACCCGCAATGGCGGCTTCCCGCCGCTGATGCTCGACCCGATCGACTTCGCGCAGATGTTCCAGCAGAGGATTGCCGAGGACCAGGCCGCGGCGAGCAAGGTCCAGGTGAGCTGAGACCCATCGCCACAGCCATCAAGGGCCCGGCTTCGCGCCGGGCTTTTTTGTTGGAGATGCCGGCGGGACAGCGCCCCCCTCTGGCCTGCCGGCCATCTCCCCCACAAGGGGGGAGATTAGCAGCTTCGGCGCGCCGGCCATCCTGCAACGTTTGAGATTGACGAAAGCCGGCGTGACATCGATCTCCCCCCTTGTGGGGGAGATGCCCGGCAGGGCAGAGGGGGGCGCGAAGGATCGCTACTTAGCCGATAGGCTACTCAGCCTGCGGTCGCCACCTTGAGCCACAGCGCCTTCTCACCCAGCGTCGAAACCAGCCCGGCATGCGCCGCGCGGTCCGCTTCGCTTAAGCGCGGCGGCAGGGCGATGGGCCGGGGGCCGATCGAGATGTCGATATCGGCCACCTCGCCTGCGCCGTTCATCTGCACCGCCACGGTTTCCAGAACCAGCGCCGCCTGCTTGCCGCCGATGAGCTCGATATAGACCTCGGCCAGCAATTCGGAGTCGAGCAGCGCGCCGTGCTTGGTGCGGCGGGTGTTGTCGATGCCGTAGCGCCGGCAGAGCGCGTCGAGCGAGTTCGGGCCCATCGGGTGCTTGCGGCGCGCCAGCGCCAGCGTGTCGATGATGCGGCCGGGATCGATGGATGGATGGCCGAGCCGGCTGTATTCGAGGTTGAGGAAGCCGAGGTCGAAGGTGGCGTTGTGCGCGATCAGCTTGGCGCCGTCGGTGAAGTCCAGCCATTCCTCGACGATTTCGGCGAAGGTCGGCTTGCCGACCAGATCGGCGGCGCTGATGCCGTGCACGGCCTGCGCCTCGGCATGGATGGCGCGGCCTTGCGGATTGATAAATTTGTGGAAGGTGCGGCCGGTCGGAAAGCGGTTGACCAGCTCGACGCCGCCGAGCTCGATGATGCGGTCTTCGCGCAAATCGAGGCCGGTGGTTTCCGTATCGAAGATGATCTCACGCATTCGAATCAATCCGCTCCTGGGAGCAGAATCACAAACCAGAACAAAATGGCAATGGGGAGTGCTGCCRGCTAACGTCAGGAACCATGCCGGCCGGACTTATCCCCCGTCAATTCGCCGATGACGGCCCCAACCGCTTTCCGCGCGGCCTCGAAGCCATTTCCGGTGTCGATGATGAAATCGGCCTGGCGGCGCTTCTCGGCGTCGGGCACCTGCTTGGCGAGGATCGACAAAAACTTCTCCTCGCTCATGCCCGGCCTCGCCAGCACACGCTCGCGCTGGATTTCGGGCGAGGCGGTGACGACCACGACCTTGTCGACGCGGTTGCGGCCGCCGGTCTCGAACAGCAGCGGGATGTCGAGCAGGGCGAGYGGCGCGCCGGCGGCGCGGTGTTTTTCCAAAAAAGCATCGGCGTCGGCGCGCACCAGCGGATGGATGATCGCCTCGAGCTTCTTCAGCGCGGCCGGATCGGCGAGCACTTGGCCCGCCAGCTTCACGCGGTCGACCACGCCTGCCTCGGTCGTGCCGGGGAAAGCCGCCTCGACCAGTGGCGCCGCCTTGCCGGAATAAAGGCGATGCACCGTCTCGTCCGAATCATGCACCGGCACGCCGGCCTCGGCGAACATTTTCGCCGTGGCCGATTTGCCCATGCCGATCGATCCGGTGAGGCCGAGCACGATCATCGATGGCCCTCGATGTCGGCGACGATCATGCGCCGCAATTCGGGCGTGACGTCCGGCTTGCGGCCGAACCAGCGCTCGAAGCCTGGCACCGCCTGATGCAGCAGCATGCCGAGACCGTCGATCGTTTTCAGGCCGCGCGCCCTGGCGGCGGCGAGCAAAGGCGTCTCCAGCGGCACATAGACGATGTCGGTGACGATGGCGTGGTCCGGCAAGCCTCCCGGATCGGCCGACAGCGTCGCATCGCCATGCATGCCGAGYGCCGTGGTGTTGATCAGCAGGCCGGCATCGCCGAGCAGCTCGCCGACCGCGCCCGCACCATGCGCCGAAACGCAGGGGCCGAAGTGGCGGCTGAGCTCCTCGRCTCTCGACAGCGTCCGGTTGACGATGCGGATGTCCTTGATGCCACGCTCCTTCAGCGCGTGGATGACCGCGCGGGAGGYGCCGCCGGCACCCAAAACCACGGCCGGGCCATTGACCGCCCAGCCCGGCGCATATTGATCGAGATTGGCGGCGAAGCCGTAACCGTCCGTATTGCCGCCCCAGAGGAGACCATCCTCGAACCACAATGTGTTGACGGCGCCGATTTCATCGGCCGCGTGATCCCGGCGAGCGACGCCGGCGAACGCCGCCTCCTTGTGCGGGATGGTGACATTGCCGCCGCGATAGCCGTCCTTGCCAAGAGATTTGAGGAAAGCGGCAAAATCCGCCGGCGCGACGTCGATCGCTTCATAGCTGCCGTCGATGCCGTATTGCTTGAGCCAGTAGCCGTGGATCTTCGGCGAGCGCGAATGGGCGATCGGATGTCCGGTGACAAAGGCTCGTTTCTCAGCCATCGATGGCTCCCAGGTCGCGCAGCTCCTTCAGCACCGCCAGGAGCGGCAGGCCGACGATGGTGAAATAATCGCCCTCGATCTTCTCGAACAGCTGGATGCCTTCGCCCTCGATCTGATAGGCGCCGACGCTCCCCAACGCCTTGGCGCCGACGCGGGCCAGATGCCGACCGATGAAGGCGGGATCGAGCTTGCGCATGGTGAGGCTGGCGACGCCGACATGGYGCCACAGCACCGCGCCATTGCGGCAAAGCACGGCTGCGCTGTTCAACTGATGCGTCTTGCCCGAGAGCGCGAGCAGGTGCCGGCGAGCGCCTTCCATGCCGGCCGGCTTGTGGAAGATCTCGTCGCCCAGCGACAGCGTCTGGTCGCAGCCGAGCACCAGCGCGCCCGGCCTGCGTTCGCTGACCTCGGTCGCCTTGGCCTCGGCCAGGATCGAGGCGACGTCCTCCGGCGAGGCGCCACTGTCCTTCAGGGGAGCCTCGAGCGCACGCTCGTCGACATCGGCCGGCACCGCCTCGATGTCGAGGCCGGCATTGACGAGCATGGTTTTTCGGAATGGGCTGCCGGAGGCGAGGATGATCTTTTCGGGCATGATGGTTCATCCAACGGTTGCGATCCGTCCAGCACCCCTCATCCGTCTCGGCGCTATCGCGCCGATCCACCTTCTCCCACAAGGGGAGAAAGAAGAGYGCGACGCCGGCGTCCCGCAAATACTACCAGACGGCGATTTGCTGCGGCGGTGGCGCAGGACTTCCCTTCTCCCCTTGTGGGAGAAGGTGGCCGAGCGAAGCTCGGACGGATGAGGGGTGCTGGACAGAGTGCTCACTTATGTCGCTTGCCCTACCGCGTCTTCCCCCGCAGGGCAACGATGGCCGCGGCCGTTTCCTCGATGGAGCGGCGGCTGACATCGATCATCGGCCAGCCGTGTTTCGTGCAGAGCTGGCGGGCATAGGCGAGCTCCTCGTTGATGGYGGCGCGGTCGACATAGTCGGTCGGCACGAAGGCGGCGCTGTTGCCGAGGATGCGGTTCTGCCTCACATGCGAGATGCGCTCGGCCGTGGCGACCAGGCCGACGACCAAAGGCGTCTTGGCGGCAATCAGGCTTTCGGGCAGCGGCACGCCGAGCACGATCGGGATGTTGGYGGTCTTGATGCCGCGATTGGCGAGATAGATCGAGGTCGGCGTCTTCGAAGTGCGCGAGATGCCGATCAGCACGATATCGGCATCGTCCATATTGGCCGGCAGTTGGCCGTCATCATGCTCCATGGTGAAGTTCAGCGCATCGATGCGGCGGAAATATTCGGCGTCGAGCACGTGCTGGGCGCCGACACGGCGGCCGGCCGGCGTGCCGAGATAGGACTGGAAGACGGCAAGCACCGGTTCCAGCACCGAGACGCAGGGCAGCCCCATGGCCGCGCAGCGCTCGTCGATCGAGCGCGCCAGCTTCTGGTCGACGACCGTATAGAGGATGATGCCGGGCTCCTCCTCGATGTCCTCGAAGACCTTGGCGATCTGCTTCTCGGTGCGGATCAGCGGATAGATATGCTCGATGGCGCGCGCGTCCTTGTATTGCGCGGACGCCGCGCGGCCGGCCGCCAGCAGGGTTTCACCGGTGGCGTCTGAGATCAGATGCAAATGGAAGAAGCTCTGAGGTTTGTTCACAGGGGATGGGTCCAGGCTGTGGGCAATTGTGGACAAGGCTGGATGGTCCGGCCTTGGGTAGGAAAGCGACTGTATCAGATGGCCGCTTGTCCACAATTCGACCCGCTGTAGGCTTTGTCGCGGCGCTGGGGACAAAACCGGGGATCAACTTTTCTTGGCCGGTTTCATCCACAACACGGCGTTTGGAACGGAAAGCCCAAGCTTTTGACTGCAAAGCCTGAATCCGCTTCGTCCCCAGAACCCTCCAAATTGCGAAAGCGAGTACGCGACAATATGCTGACTGGCCTTTTTAGGCCGCAGGCTGGACAGGTCGCAATCATCACAACCAACAGACTCTTAGAATCAGAAGACTCTTTTAAAATAGATATTTGATTTAAGAGGGCGCGCATGACCCCGAACCGGAGGTTCGGAAAGGATCATGCGCTAAATGAAAGCGCTACAGCGTCCTTTGCGCGCCTAAGGACGCGCGGCGCTGTAGGAGAGGGCAGCGCTGGATGGCTGGGAAACGGATCGTGCTCAACGTCCTCAAGGGCGAGACGGTTTCACCGCCGCCGCTCTGGATGATGCGCCAGGCGGGCCGCTATCTTCCGGAATATCGCGAGACAAGGAAGCGGGCGGGATCCTTCCTCGATCTCTGCTATGATCCGGACCTTGCCGTCGAGGTGACGCTGCAGCCGATCGAACGCTTCGGCTTCGATGCCTCGATCCTGTTTTCCGACATTCTCGTCGTGCCCAATGCCCTTGGCCGGGATGTCCGTTTCGAAGAGGGCCGCGGACCGGTCCTGAAGCCGATTTCGGCGGCCGAGATTCCGGCGCTGAACGGCGATATGTTTCACGTGAATCTCGAACCGGTCTACGAGACCGTGCGCCGGTTGCGCGTGAAACTGCCCGGCGAGACGACGCTGCTCGGCTTCTGCGGCGCGCCCTGGACGGTGGCGACCTATATGATCGCCGGACACGGCACGCCCGACCAGGGACCTGCCCGGCTTTTCGCCTATCGCGAGCCCGAGGCCTTCGCGCGGCTTCTGAAGACACTGGCCAATCATTCGGCTGCCTATCTGATTCGCCAGATCGAGGTCGGCGCCGATGYGGTGCAGATTTTCGATTCCTGGTCGGGTGTGCTGGACGAGCCGTCTTTCGAGGCTTTCTGCGTCGAGCCGGTGGCCGAGATCGTGCGGCAGGTGAAGGCGGTCCACCCGAATGTGCCGGTGATCGGTTTCCCGAAAGGCGCCGGTGAGCGCTATCGCGACTACAGGAAAAAGACCGGCATTGCCGGCCTCGGTCTTGACTGGACCGTGCCGCTGTCGATGGCGAAGGACTTGCAGCGTGACGGCGCGGTGCAAGGCAATCTCGATCCGCTGCGTCTTGTGGCCGGCGGCAAGGCACTGGCCGAGGGCGTCGATGCGATCCTGAGGACTTTGGGTGGCGGGCCGCTGATCTTCAATCTCGGCCATGGCATCACGCCGGAAACGCCGGTGGCGCATGTCGAGGCGATGGTCAAAATGGTGAGGAGCCATCGATGAGCAATGAAAACAGCACCGGTCAGGCGATGAAGCGCATGGTGATCGGCATTGCCGTGYTCGTCGTGCTGACGGCGCTTCTCTATTTCGCCGCCGGCGAGGGTTTTTATCCCTGGGCCAAGGCGATCCATGTGATCGCGGTTATCGCCTGGATGGCCGGCATGCTCTATCTGCCCAGGCTCTTCGTCTATCACGCCGATGCCGAGAAAGGCTCGGTGCAGTCCGAGACCTTCAAGGTGATGGAGCGAAGGCTGCTCAGGGGCATCATCAATCCGGCGATGATCGTGACCTGGGTGTTCGGGCTTTGGATGGCCTGGAAGATCTTCCATTTCGAGGGCGGCTRGCTGCACGCCAAGATCGCGCTTGTGCTCGTCCTGTCGGGCCTGCACGGCTATCTCGCCGCCGCGGTCAGGAAATTCGCCGAGGACAAGAACGAAAAACCGGCGAGGCACTGGCGGATCGTCAACGAGATCCCCACATTGTTGATGATCGTCATCGTCATCMTGGTCATCGTGAAGCCGTTCTAGACCGGGAGCGTGGTCCTCTCCGGGAACCGGTCTCCGTTTGCGTTCGCTGACCTCCGGTTCGGGACCGCGCTTCAGCTTCTCCCGACCCGCCAGGATCCGCAAAAGGCGGCTTGCTCTTTCAGGCGACCGACGATAAAAGACGGGTCTTCCTTCCCGTCATGCGCCGCCCCTTTTACTCGCTTTCGGCCGCGCCCGGCATTTGTCGTATTCAGCCGATTTTTCTCCCCAAAGCCTACCCAGAGTCTATCTAATGCAAGAAATGAAACTCGCAGAGTTCAAGAACAAGAAGCCCCCAGAGYTGATCGCCTATGCCGAATCGCTCGAGGTCGAGAACGCCAGCGTGATGCGCAAGCAGGAGCTGATGTTCGCGATCCTGAAGAAGCTCGCGGCCCAGGATATCGAGATCATCGGCGACGGCGTCGTCGAGGTGCTGCAGGACGGTTTCGGTTTCCTGCGCTCGGCCAACGCCAACTACCTGCCGGGTCCCGACGACATCTATATCTCGCCGTCGCAGATCAGGCGCTTTTCGCTCAAGACCGGCGATAYGGTCGAAGGACCGATCCGTAGCCCGAAAGAGGGCGAGCGCTATTTCGCGCTGCTCAAGGTCAACACCATCAATTTCGACGATCCGGAAAAGATCCGGCACAAGATCCACTTCGACAATCTGACGCCGCTCTACCCGACCAAGCGGCTGAAGATGGAGGTCGACAATTCGACCTCGAAGGACATCTCGCYGCGCGTGATCGACCTGGTCGCGCCGATCGGCAAGGGCCAGCGCGCGCTGATCAACGCGCAGCCGCGCACCGGCAAGACGGTGCTGATGCAGAACATCGCCCATTCGATCACCGCCAACCATCCGGAATGCTACCTGATCGTGCTTCTGATCGACGAGCGTCCCGAGGAAGTGACCGACATGCAGCGCTCGGTGAAGGGCGAGGTGATCTCGTCCACCTTCGACGAGCCGGCGGCGCGCCACGTGCAGGTGGCCGAAATGGTGATCGAGAAGGCCAAGCGCCTGGTCGAGCACGGCCGCGACGTGGTCATCCTTCTGGATTCGATCACCCGCCTCGGCCGCGCCTACAACACGGTCGTGCCGTCATCGGGCAAGGTGCTGACCGGCGGTGTCGACGCCAACGCGCTGCAGCGCCCGAAGCGCTTCTTCGGCGCCGCCCGCAACATTGAGGAAGGCGGCTCGCTCACCATCATCGCGACGGCGCTGATCGATACCGGCAGCCGCATGGACGAAGTCATCTTCGAAGAGTTCAAGGGCACCGGCAACTGCGAAATCCAGCTCGACCRCAAGGTGGCCGACAAGCGCATCTATCCGGCGATGGACATCCTCAAGTCCGGCACCCGCAAGGAGGACCTGCTCGTGCCGCGCGCGGACCTGCAGAAGATCTTCGTGCTGCGCCGCATCCTCGCGCCGATGGGCACGACCGATGCGATCGAGTTCCTCATCGACAAGCTCAAGCAGACCAAGACCAACGCCGACTTCTTCGATTCGATGAATACGTGATTGGAGGGGCRCTTCCCCTTCTCCCCTTGTGGGAGAAGGTGTCGCCGAAGGCGACGGATGAGGGGTGCTCCAGGGAAAGCCGACGTCTCACTCCGCTGGAACACCCCTCATCCGTCTCGGCGCTTCGCGCCGATCCACCTTCTCCCACAAGGGGAGAAGGGAAGGCGCTATCGCCGCAGCAACTTCTCCAACGCCTCCGCATCCGTCACCACCGGCAGACAGACCTGTCCGCTGCAGAACCAGGCGCCCGGCTTGTCCRTCGGCGGCAGCACGCCGCCGGGCAACAAAGGTCGATTCGCTTCCGTACCGATCGGCACGACGATGTCAACCCGGCGCGGGTCCGGATTCCGATTCGCAACCGGAACAAGACTTGGGGACTCTGGCTTGTCTATGATGACGAGCTTCAACGGCTCGAGCGCTAGCGCGCAGGCGTTGACGATGCCGGCCTGGCCGTAGGCCTGTTGCGCGGCGCGGCCCATGGCATGTTCGGCGGTTGTCCACGCCTTGTCCCAGAGATCGAGGTCGCCGGTGAGCGAGGACAGCCGAACCAGCGCCTCGACGATCTGGCTGGTGGCTGAGGGGATCGCCTCATCCACGTCGCCGCGGATGCGGAYCGGCACATCGCCGCTGTCCGATGCCGTCAGCCAGTAGCCGGTCTTGTCCGCGTCCAGGTGCCAGCGGTCGAGCTCGGCGATGAAGTGCCTGGCGCGATCGGAATAGGCGGGATCGCCGGTCGCTTCGAACAGCGCGATCGCTGCGTTGGTCATGGCGGCATAGTCGCTGGACAAGGCCGGGAAGAGTTTCTTCGGGCCGAGCATGGAATGCGGCAGGCGGCCATCCTGGCTCGCCTCGACGATATGGCCGAAAGCCTTGGCCGCGGCCTCGATCCAGTCGGGCCGCTCGAAGGAGCGGCCCGCTTCGGCGAGCGCCGCGATCATCAAGCCGTTCCAGTCGGTGAGCGCCTTGCCGTCGCGGCCGGGCCTCACCCGTTGTTCGCGGACAGCGAGCAGCTTCGCTTTCAGTGGCGCGAGCTGACCATAGTCGGCAATGCCCTGGCTTTGCTGCGCCTCGTTCTGGCGGATGATCGGCTTGCCTTCCCAGCCATGCGGGGCGGCCAGCTCGAAATACCGGAAGAAAGTCGACGCGGCGTCGCCGAGCGCGGTTTCGACCTCGTCCCGGCTCCACGTGTAAAAGAGCCCTTCCTCGCCGTCGCTGTCGGCGTCGAGGCTGGCGGCGAAGGCGCCGCCTTCGACCCGCATCTCGCGCAGCAGCCAGTCCACGGTTTCTTCGATTCGCACCCGGAACAAGTCGTTGCCGGTCGCGGCATAGGCCCAGTTGCACAGGCGGATGAGCTGGGCGTTGTCGTAAAGCATCTTCTCGAAATGYGGCACCAGCCATTCGGCATCGGTCGAATAGCGGCTGAGGCCGCCGCCGACGTGATYGTAAATGCCGCCGGCGAGCATTTTTTCGAGGCTGATGAGCACCGCGTCGCGATGTGCGGCTTGGCCGTCGCGCAGCCAGGACAGCCAGAGCGTATGCATGAAGGGCGCGTTGGGGAACTTCGGCGCGCCCTTCAGCCCGCCGAGGTCGCGGTCGATCATGYCGTCGATGCGCCCRGCGAGATCGGCGAGCGTGTCACGATCGAGCCCCGCCCTGCCTTTTGYGCCAGCCAGGCGCTGTTCGACATGGGCGGTCAACCCGTCGGCGCTTTCGGCGAGRCTTTGCTGCTTTTCGCGCCAGGCCTTGTCGACAGCCTCCAGCACCTGGATGAAGCCCGGCCGCCCGTAACGCGCCTCGCCTGGAAAGTATGTGCCGCCCCAGAAGGGCTTGCCGTCGGGCGTCAGGAACATGGTCAGCGGCCAGCCGCCCTGCTCGCCCATGGCGTGGAGCGCGGCCATGTAGATCTGGTCGATGTCCGGCCGTTCCTCGCGATCGACCTTGATATTCACGTAGAGCCGGTTCATGACGGCCGCCACGGCGTCGTTCTCGAAGCTTTCATGCGCCATGACATGGCACCAGTGACAAGCGGCGTAGCCGATGGAGAGCAGGATTGGCCGGCCCAGCTCCTTCGCTTCGRCAAGGGCTGCCGGCGACCAGCCGCGCCAATGGACTGGATTGTCGCTGTGCTGCCGCAGATAGGGGCTGGCCTCTTCGGCAAGCAGGTTTCGCGCGGGCAAGGTCACGATGGGCGGCTCTGCATTCGGGTTTGATGGGRCAAAGGCTGGAGCATGGTGCCGAAAGATGTGAAGCGGCCGACATGCTCTATCTTCTAATCTAGGCGGTTCGGCAGGTCCGGCAAATGATTTCGCCAATGGCTTCGAAGGATTCGATCGCAGCGCTTTCCAGCGGCCGCCTGCCCRCCGGCATCGCGGTCATCCGCGTTTCYGGTCCGATGACTCGATTCGTGGTCGAAACGATTGCCGRACCGGTTAAGGATCGGTTTACCAATTTGCGGGCGCTCAGGGCGGCGGAGGGCTCGACCATCGACCACGGGCTTGTGCTGTTCTTTCCGGGTCCCGGCAGTTTCACTGGCGAGGACGTCGCCGAGTTCCAGGTCCATGGCAGCCGCGCGGTCGCTGCCAAGATGCTGGAGACGATCACCAGCTTTGAAGGTGTCAGGCACGCCGAGCCCGGGGAATTCACCCGGCGCGCCTTTCTCAACGGCAGGCTGGATCTGGTCGAGACGGAAGCGCTGGCCGATCTGGTCAATGCGGAGACGGAGGCGCAGCGCCGTTTCGCGGTGCACAACGCCGAAGGCGCGCAGAGCGAACTCTACTCAAGTTGGCGCCGTCGGCTGATCCATGCCCGCGCCATGATCGAGGCGGAGATCGACTTCGCCGACGAAGAAGATGTACCGGGCTCCGTTTCGGAGGCGGTCTGGTCGGACGTGTCGGCGATGATCGGCGAGATCGAACGGCACATCGAAGGGTTCAAGGCCGCGGAGATCATCCGGGACGGTTTCGAAGTGGTGATCCTCGGCGCGCCGAATGCGGGCAAGTCCAGCCTGTTCAACGCCTTGGCGCGGCGCGAGGCGGCGATCGTCACCGACGAGCCGGGYACGACGCGCGATCTGCTCGAGGTCGTCATGGACCTCAAGGGGCTGAAGGTGCGGCTTGTCGATACGGCCGGGCTGCGCGACGCCGCGGGCAAGGTGGAGTCGATTGGGATCGAGCGGGCGCGCGCCAAAGCGGAGGTGACGGATCTGGTCCTGCTGCTGGAAGATATGGCCGACCCGGTTTCGGTCGGTGGCGTCCCAAGCGGGGTTCCGCTGCTGAGAATCGGAACGAAGTCGGATATCGCCGATGCCGGCGCCGGCAGTTACGACCTGGTGATCTCATCCAAGGACGGCAGTGGTCTGGACCGCTTGCTGACCGAGATCGGGGACCGCGCAACCGCTGCGGTTGGCGGTGCGGGCGATGTCCTGCCGTCCAGGCTGCGCCATGTCGAGCTGCTCAGGGAGGCGACGGATTTCCTGAGGGCGGCGTTGTCGGGGCAAGGCCAGGAGTTGCGCGCCGAGGAGCTGCGGCTGGCCGCCGAGCGCCTTGGCCGCATCGTCGGCGCGGTCGATGTCGAGGATCTGCTCGACGTCATCTTCTCGCAGTTCTGCATTGGGAAGTGATTCACGTGAAACAATGCGGGCGGTAGCGAGCGCCCGATGATTCACGTGAAACAACGGCTGACTGGATTCATCCGAACGCGGCGGCGTTGTCCCGCCAGCGCTTCAAAGATGTGTTGGCTGGCCGCCATTCATTGTTTCACGTGAAACGAGGTCCACCCTCTCCTTGACACGGGCCGCCGTCGGGGACATGTGTCAACGCATCTCTGAAAGTGGATTCTTGGAAAATGACCGATCACTATGACGTGGTGGTGGTGGGCGGCGGCCATGCCGGCTGCGAGGCGGCAAGTGCGGCCGCGCGCGCCGGCGCCAGGACCGCGCTGGTGACGTTGCGCTTCGACACGATCGGCGTCATGTCCTGCAACCCGGCGATCGGCGGGCTCGGCAAGGGCCATCTCGTGCGCGAGATCGATGCCATGGACGGGCTGATGGGCCGCATCGCCGACGCCGCCGGTATCCAGTTCCGCCTGCTCAACCGCCGCAAGGGTCCGGCCGTGCGCGGCCCGCGCACCCAGGCCGACCGCAAGCTCTATCGCTTGGCCATGCAGGAAGCGATTCGGCAGCAGAACAATCTCGACGTGATCGAAGGCGAGGTTCTCGACTTTGAAATCGCGGACGGACGGATCGCAGCCGTTCAGATATCGGGCAATCGTCGTCTTGCCTGTGGCGCCGTGGTGCTGACCACCGGCACCTTCCTGCGGGGCCTGATTCATATCGGCGAAAAGAAGATCGTCGCCGGCCGCATGAACGAGCAGGCAAGCATGGGCCTGTCGGCGACGATGGGGCGCGCGGGTTTTCAGCTTGGGCGCCTGAAGACCGGAACACCCCCTCGCCTCGACGGCCRTACCATCGATTGGGTCTCGCTGGATGCTCAAGCGGCCGACGAGGATCCGGTGCCGTTCTCGCTGATGACCGACGCAATCGCCAATCCGCAGATCCATTGCGGYATCACGCGGACCATGCCGGCGACGCATGAGATCATCCGCGCCAATCTCGGCCGTTCGGCCATGTATTCCGGCTCGATCGAAGGGGTCGGGCCGCGCTATTGWCCGTCGATCGAGGACAAGATCRTCAAGTTCGGCGACCGCGAGGGCCACCAGATCTTCCTCGAGCCGGAAGGGCTCGATGACGACACCGTCTATCCGAACGGCATCTCGACCTCGCTGCCGGAGGATGTGCAGCTCGAGATCCTGAAGACCATTCCCGGGCTCGAAAAGGCGACCATGCTGCAGCCGGGCTACGCGATCGAATACGACCATGTCGATCCGCGCGAGCTGAAGACGACGCTGGAGACGAAGCGTGTCGCCGGCCTGTTCCTGGCCGGGCAGATCAACGGCACGACGGGCTATGAAGAGGCCGGAGCGCAAGGCCTGCTCGCCGGCATCAACGCCGCGCGGAAAGCCTCAGCGGGCGARCCGGTCGTGCTCAGCCGCACCGCAGCCTATATCGGCGTGATGGTCGATGACCTCACCAGCCGTGGCATCGCCGAGCCCTATCGCATGTTCACCTCGCGCGCCGAGTTCAGGCTTTCGCTGCGCGCCGACAATGCCGACGAGCGGCTGACGCCGCTGGCTGACAAGCTCGGCATCGCGTCGTCGGAGCGGCTGCAGCGCTTTGGCGGGATGGCGCGGAAGCTCGACGAGGCGCGCGCCTTGGCCAAGTCGGTCACCTGGACGCCGAACGAGGCGGCGCGCTTCGGGCTGGAGATCAACCGGGACGGCGTGCGGCGCTCGGCCTATGAGCTCTTGGCGCATCCGGGCGTCGACATGGCCTGGCTCACTCGCGTCGAGCCGCGCTTCGCCGCGCTCGACGCCAAGACGGCCGAGCGTCTCGAAACGGAAGCGAAATATTCGGTTTACCTTGACCGCCAGCAGGCCGACGTCGCGCAGATCCGGCATGAGGAGTCGCGGCTCATCCCGGAGACAATCGACTTCTCCGATGTGCCGGGACTTTCAAACGAGCTGAAGCAGAAGATGAAGACGCGCCAGCCGCGCTCGATCGCCGATGCGCAGCGGATGGAAGGCATGACGCCGGCGGCGCTTGCGATCATCGTCGCGCATGTCCGCAATGCCGAGCTCGCCGCGCGAAGGTCTGTGGCGTGAGTGCCGAGGCCTGGGCGGACCTGCAAAAAGCAGCGGGTCCGGTTTCACGTGAAACATTCGAGCGCCTGCAAGCCTTCGAACAGCTGTTCCTGAAATGGAATCGCAGCATCAATCTGGCGGCGCCGTCGACGCTGGACGACGTCTGGCGCCGCCATATCCTGGACAGCGCCCAGCTCGCGCGGCTCGCGCCCGCCGCGACACGATGGGTCGACCTCGGTTCGGGCGGCGGGTTTCCCGGACTGGTGCTTGGCTTCCTGCTGGCCGAGCGTTCCGGCGCCTCGATCGACCTCGTCGAAAGCAACCGCAAGAAGGCGTCATTCCTGCAGTCGGTGATCGGCCAATTCAACCTGCCTGCGCGCGTTCTGGCCAAGCGCATAGACGACAGTTATGCGCTTGTTTCCACAGCGGAAATCGTCACGGCGCGGGYGCTGGCGGCGCTGCCGGACCTGCTTGACCTGGCCGCGCCCTGGCTCACCAAAGGGGCGCGCGCGCTTTTCCACAAAGGCCGGGATTACCGGGCCGAGGTGGAAGAAAGCACTCACYGCTGGGCCTTCGATCTGGTAGAATATTCGAGCATGACCGACCCACATGGCGTCATCCTTGAAATCACCGATTTGCGCCCGGCGAAACAGCAATGWATTACTGGCATAGGCCCATGAGCACAGCACCGCGTATCATCACCGTCGCCAACCAGAAAGGCGGCGTCGGCAAGACGACGACGGCCATCAATCTGGCCACGGCGCTGGCCGCGATCGGCGAGCGCGTGCTGATCGTCGATCTCGATCCGCAGGGCAATGCCAGCACCGGGCTCGGCATCGACCGCAAGGACCGCACCACCTCGTCATACGATGTCTTGACAGGCGAATTGGAGTTGGAGGCGGCCGCAGTGCCGACCGCGGTGYCGGGCCTATCGATCATTCCCTCGACGCTCGACCTGCTTGGCATCGAGATGGAGATCGCTTCCGCGCCCGACCGTGTGCTCAAGCTGCGCAATGCGCTGCGCGCCGCGGCCGAGCGGTCAGCGCCGTTCGGCTATGTGCTGATCGACTGCCCGCCCTCGCTCAACCTTTTGACTTTGAATTCAATGGCGGCAGCCGATTCCGTTCTTGTGCCGCTGCAATGCGAGTTCTTCGCGCTGGAAGGCCTCAGCCAGTTGCTGGAGACGGTCGAGCAGGTGCGCCATACGATCAATCCGGACCTCACCATCCAGGGCATCGTGCTCACCATGTATGACGGGCGCAACAACCTCGCCAATCAGGTGGTGCAGGATGTGCGCACCCATATGGGCGACAAGGTCTACGAGACGATCATCCCGCGCAACGTGMGGGTTTCCGAGGCGCCGTCCTACGGCAAGCCGGCGATCCTCTATGACCTGAAATGCTCGGGCAGCCAGGCCTATCTGCAGCTCGCCTCCGAGGTGATCCGCCGCGAGCGCAAGCTGCGCGCCGCCTGAGCGTCGGCACCCGCCGGCTTTGGTTAATCAGCCAATTCGATTCCGAAACGATCTGGATAGTATAATGAGCGAAGACCAATCAAGAAAAAGACTGGGCCGTGGCCTCGCGGCGCTGATCGGCGAAATCGACCGTCCGGCGGCGCCGGAAAAGCCGAGCGCGGTGGTGGCGGCGGACRGCAAGGTGCCGATCGAATTCGTCAGCCCGAACCCGAAGAACCCGCGCCGGCATTTCGGCGATGCYGAACTCACCGACCTTGCCCAGTCGATCCGCGAGCATGGCGTGGTGCAGCCGSTCGTGGCGCGCCCCTCGCCTTCGCAGCCGGGCCGCTACGAGATCATCGCCGGCGAGCGGCGTTGGCGGGCGGCGCAGCGCGCGGGTCTTACCGAGATCCCGCTGATCGTGCGCGACGTCAACGACCGCACCGCGCTGGAACTGGCGATCATCGAGAACGTGCAGCGCGCCGACCTCAATCCGGTCGAGGAGGCGCAGGGATACCAGCAGCTGATCGACGAGCATGGCTACACCCAGGCCGATCTCGGCCAGGTGATCGGCAAGAGCCGCAGCCATGTCGCCAACACGTTGCGCCTGCTGAAGCTGCCGCCCGTCATCCATTCGATGCTGGTCGATGGCGACCTGTCGGCCGGCCATGCCCGCACGCTGGTCACCGCCGAGGATCCGGCCGGGCTTGCCAAGCGCATCGTCAAGGAGGGGCTTTCGGTGCGCCAGGCCGAAGCGCTGGCGCAGACGCCCGCCGGTCCGACGCCGGCCAAGGCGAAGTCCGCCGCGAGCGCGCCGGAGAAGGACCCCGACACGCTGGCGCTGGAGAAGCTGATGACCGACACGCTCGGCATGATCGTCAGCATCGAGCACAAGGCCAAGGGCGGCACGCTCCGCGTCGACTACCGCTCGCTCGAGCAGCTCGACGAGCTCTGCCGGCGGCTGAAGGACGAGCGGTAGGCGGCTGCGGCGTAACTGTATTTGGCTGTAGCTGAGGTTTTGGCTTAAGCTGGATACGCCTGATATATCGGTGATAGACAAGGAAGGGCTGGCGGTACGCCGGCCCTTTTCCATTTCGGAGATGATTGGCGAAGGCGGTAGTGACGGCCAATCTCCCCCTTGGGGGAGATGCCCGGCAGGGCAGAGGCTGGCGGGACAGCGCTCCTCTGGCTTGCCAGCCGGCCGGCACCCCTGCATTCGCCAATCGCCGACGTCACCATCTGGGCCCGAGCAATCCCTTGACGCCGGCGCCTGCGGCTTGACAGTCCGAGGCAACGGCGTACCCTATATTAGCTCGAACTTAAATCATGCCCTGGCGTGCCGATCCGTCGCGATGAGGGCTATCGGCCGTTCCGACATCGTGAAACGGCACCGCTCGCCAAAGCGATATGCCCGACCCGCCTGATACAACGGGAGGTGTAAATGGCAGTCAGCTGGCAATTGTCCGGAAGCTATTTCGAAAATTGTAGCTGCGATGTCGTGTGTCCTTGCCTGCTGTCCACCAACGCGCAGCTGACATCGAAGCCGACCAAAGGCGTTTGCGACGTCGRCCTGGTCTTTCATATCGACAAGGGCAATTTCGGCGACGTTCGCTTGGATGGGCTCAACGTCGCGATGGTCGCCCACACGCCGGGGCCGATGGCGGAAGGCAATTGGACGGCCGCCGCCTATATCGATGGACGGGCCGATGACCGCCAGACGGAAGCGCTGGGCGCCATCTTCACCGGCGCCGCGGGTGGTCCGATGGCTGCCTTCGCGCCGATGATCAGCACCAACCTCGGAGCGAAGAAGGTGCCGATCGACTACCGGGTCGACGGCAAGAAGCGGTCGGCGGCCATTGAGGGCGTGGCGCGGCTGGCGGTCGAACCGCTGCCGACCATGCGCGAGGACGGCGAGATGTGGGTGGCCTCCGGACATCCCGTCAATCCCGACTGGTTGGGTATGGCGATGGGGGCGCAAGGCAGCACCTTCAGTGATCACGGCATGAGTTGGGACAATTCCCGCCGCAACGGGCATTACGCGCCGATCAACTGGTCCGGCCAGCAATAGCGCTTGCCCTGCCTAGAGCGTTTCACCGTTTCACGGAAAYGGCGAACCGCTCTATCTCTTTGTTTTGACGCAATTCCTGACGGAAAACCGCTCACACTTTTCCTGGAATTGCTCTGGTCGGAACGGGCTTGCCGATGCTGACGCTGCAGCGAAACATCATCCTTGCGCTGCTGATCGCCGCGGCGGCGGCGGCGTGGGCCTTGCTCGTCCGGCAGCAGACCGGCATGGACGCCGGCATGCGCATGGTCTCGCCCACCATGGGCATGACGGCCGCGCTGTTTCTTGCCGTCTGGTTGATCATGATGATTGCCATGATGTTTCCGGCGGCCGCGCCCATGATCCTGACCTTTCACCAGGTCCAGAGCGGCAAACGGGGCCGCGGCCAGGCCTTTGTCTCGACCTGGGTGTTCGTGGCCGGCTACATGCTGGTTTGGACGGCGACGGGCGTTCTAGCCTTTGCCGCCGCGGCGGGCGCGGAGATGCTTGCCGGGCATGTGGGACTGTCCGCGGCGACGGCCGCGCGCATCGGCGGCGCGCTGYTGATGGCAGCCGGCGCCTATCAGCTCTCGCCGTTGAAAGACCTGTGTCTCGCCAAATGCCGCACGCCGATCGGCTTCATCCTGACCTCATGGCGCGATGGTCAGTTGGGCGCGGTGCGCATGGGCCTGCAGCATGGGCTCTTTTGCCTAGGCTGCTGCTGGCTTCTGTTCCTGGCGCTTTTCCCGCTCGGGATCATGAACATCGCCGCAATGGCGGCGGTCACGCTGCTGGTCTTTGCGGAGAAGACTTTTCCCTATGGAGAGCTGATCGCGAAGGTGTCGGGCGTCGCCCTGCTTCTTTACGGCGCAGCGGTGTTGGTCTTTCCGCAAGCCCTGCCGACCTTCCAGGCGACGGACGCGATGATGATGAACTGAGCGGGAAGGCGGCTCTGGGGCGGGAGGATAGGGCGCAGCCTACCCACGAAGGAGATCAGCCGCGCTGCCCCAGCCTCGCGCTCTCGATCGCAATGCCGAGCAACGCCTGCCTGGCYAGCGCCTCCGACAGGTCCGGCCGCTTGCGTGTCTGCAGCACCGCCGTCTGGAGCCGGCCGAGCGCGCGGCCGAGCGCCTCGACAGTCCAGCGCTCCAGCGTCTTTTCCACCAGCTTGCGGCGCGAGAAGAAGACCGGAGGACGGGCGCCGGCGACGACCGTGGCGGCGTTGCGGCCGCCGCTCTCCATCTGGCCGCGCATCACCTGGATCGCCTGCAGCTGGCGCATCGCCGAGGACAGCACCAGGAAGGGATGACCGCCGGACTGGCAGTGGCGGTTGAAAGCGATGTCGAAATCGCCGACCTTGCCGTCCAGCATGGCGTCGACCGCGGCGTCGAAGGAAGCRCCGGAGACATCGCCGGACAGCGCGTTGACGTCGTCGACGTCGATTTCCTTCTTGCCGTGCGCATAGAGCACCAGCTTCTCGATCTCGCCGCGCGAGGCGAGGCGATCGCCGCCGAGATTACGACGCAGCGCCTGGCGGGCGTCCAGCGTCATCGACATGCCGGCCTTGCGCAATTCGTCGTCGATCACCGTATCGAGGTCGCGGGCTTCATCCGCATAGCAAGGCAAGGCGACGGCGTTGCCGGCGGCCTCGACGATGGCCCTGAGGCCCGTGCCTTTCTTCAGATCGCCCGCCTCGATGAGGATGATGGCGTCGCGGGCAGGCTCGGCGGTCAGCACCTTGATGTCGTCGGCCAGCGCCTTCTGGCCGCTGGCGTTGCGCACCCAAAGCAGCCGCCGGTCGGAAAACATCGGCACGGTGCGCGCCTCGTCGAGCAGCCGCCCCGCGTCGCGGTCGACTTCGGCGCCGTCGAGCTTGACCACCGAGAAGGGGTCGTCGAGCGGCAGCCCGGTTTTCGCGGCGAAGGCTTTCGCCCGCTCGGCGACAAGGCCGCGGTCCGGGCCGTAAAGCAGGACGATCGCCATGGAGGGATCGGGCCTCGCCAGCCACGAATCGACCTCGTATCCTTTCTTCTGTGCCATGCGCGGTGGGTTAGCATGGCTTGGGGGCGGAGTGAACGGAGAAGCGGCGCCAGCGTCAAGGGGAGAAGGAGAGGCCGTGCCCGGCCCCCAACCTCGCCATTACTTTTCTGGCTCCAACCGCCCCGCAAACTTCCGCCAAATTGCGCGCCGGGCAAAAACATCGACAAGAAATTTCGTCGCCATATCTGCATCTTGAGCCTGCGCGCCGCATCGGCTGGCCGAGGCCGGCGGCCGGGGAGGAACGCCRTGCCGAGGCCTGGTGAAATCGCACTGGTCTGGCGGCGCGGATATGCCACTATCGCACCGGCAACATTGGAGGATGTGAGCTCATGGCCGATGCTGGAATGTTGCGGTTCCATGTGCCCGAGCCCGAGGTGCGGCCCGGCGGCACGCCCGACTTCTCCAATGTGACCATTCCCAAGGCCGGCTCGGTGCCGCGGCCGGAGATCGACGTCGATCCGCGCGGCATCCGCGACATGGCCTTCTCCATCATCCGCGTGCTGAACCGCGCCGGCGAAGCCGTCGGGCCGTGGGCGGGGCTGCTCAGCGACCAGGAACTGCTCGAAGGCCTGCGCCACATGATGACGCTCAGGACCTTCGACGCGCGCATGCAGATGGCGCAGCGCCAGGGCAAGACCTCCTTCTACATGCAGCATCTGGGCGAAGAGGCGGTGAGCTGCGCTTTCCGCAAGGCGCTCAAGCCCGGCGACATGAACTTCCCGACCTATCGACAGGCAGGTCTGCTGATCGCCGACGGCTATCCCATGGTCTCGATGATGAACCAGATCTATTCCAACGAGGCCGATCCGCTGAAGGGCCGGCAGCTGCCGGTCATGTATTCCTCGAAGGAGCACGGCTTCTTCTCGATCTCGGGCAATCTGGCGACGCAATACATCCAGGCGGTCGGCTGGGCCATGGCCTCGGCGATCTCCAACGATTCGCGTATCGYCGCGGCCTGGATCGGCGACGGCTCGACGGCGGAGTCCGATTTTCATGCGGCGCTGGTCTTCGCCTCGACCTACAAGGCGCCTGTCGTGCTCAACGTCGTCAACAACCAGTGGGCGATCTCGACCTTCCAGGGCATCGCGCGCGGCGGCTCCGGCACGTTCGCCGCGCGCGGGCTCGGCTTCGGCATTCCCTCGCTGCGCGTCGACGGCAACGACTATCTCGCCGTCCATGCGGTGGCGAAATGGGCGGTCGAGCGGGCGCGCCGGAATCTGGGGCCGACGCTGGTCGAATATGTCACCTACCGCGTCGGCGCGCATTCGACGTCCGACGATCCGTCCGCCTACCGGCCGAAAGCCGAATCGGATGCCTGGCCGCTCGGCGATCCGGTCATCCGGCTGAAGAACCATCTTATCCAGAAAGGCGCCTGGTCCGAGGATCGCCACACCCAGGCGGAGGCCGAGATCCTCGAGACAGTGATCGCCGCGCAGAAGGAGGCCGAGAGCCAMGGCACGCTGCATGCCGGCGGCAAGCCGTCGACCCGCGACATGTTCGAGGGTGTCTATGCCGAGATGCCGCCGCATCTCAGGCGCCAGCGCCAGCAGGCGGGGGTCTGACCATGCCCAGGCGTACCATGATCGAGGCCATCCGCGACGCCATGGACGTGTCGATGGGGCGCGACGAACGCGTCATCGTCTATGGCGAGGATGTCGGGTTCTTCGGCGGCGTCTTCCGCGCCACGCAAGGCCTGCAGGCCAAATACGGCAAGAGCCGCTGCTTCGATGCGCCGATCAGCGAATCCGGCATCGTCGGTTCGGCCATCGGCATGGCAGCCTACGGGTTGAAACCCTGTGTCGAGGTGCAGTTTGCCGACTATGTTTATCCGGCCTACGACCAGATCGTGTCCGAGGCGGCGCGGTTGCGTTACCGCTCGAACGGCGACTTCACCTGCCCGATCGTGGTGCGCATGCCGACCGGCGGCGGCATTTTCGGCGGCCAGACGCACAGCCAGAGCCCCGAAGCGCTGTTCACCCATGTCTCCGGCCTGAAGGTGATCGTGCCCTCCAATCCRTATGACGCCAAGGGGCTGCTGATCGCGGCGATCGAGGATCCGGACCCGGYCATCTTCCTCGAGCCGAAGCGGCTCTATAACGGCCCATTCGACGGCCACCACGACAAGCCGGTGACGCCTTGGTCGAAGCATGAGCTCGGCRAGGTCGCCGATGGCCATTACACGATCCCGGTCGGCAAGGCGGCGATCCGCCGGCCGGGATCGGCGGTCACCGTGCTCGCCTACGGCACGATGGTCTATGTGGCGCAGGCCGCGGCCGAGGAGACCGGCATCGACGCCGAGGTGATCGATCTCAGGACGCTTCTGCCGCTCGACCTCGACACGATCGTCGCCTCGGTGAGGAAGACCGGCCGCTGCGTCGTCGTGCATGAGGCGACGCTGACCTCCGGCTTCGGCGCCGAGCTGGTTTCGCTGGTGCAGGAGAACTGCTTCTACCATCTGGAAGCGCCGGTGGCACGGGTCGCCGGCTGGGACACGCCCTACCCGCATGCGCAGGAGTGGGACTATTTCCCCGGCCCGGCGCGGGTCGGGCGCGCGCTTATCGAGACATTGGAAGCTTAGAGGGGGAGGCCTGAGATGGGCGAACACGTCATCAAGCTTCCCGATGTCGGCGAAGGCGTCGCCGAGRCCGAGCTCGTCGAATGGCATGTCAAGGTCGGTGACCTCGTGCGCGAGGACACGGTTCTCGCCGCCGTCATGACCGACAAGGCGACCGTCGAGATCCCGTCGCCGGTCGACGGCGAGATCCTTTGGCTCGGCGCCGAGATCGGCGACACGGTGGCGATCGGCTCGCCGATCGTGCGGCTGAAGGTGGCCGGCGAAGGCAATGTGAAAGCGGGTGGCGGCGACGCGCCGAAGGCCGAGGCTACCGCCAAGTCGGCCGGGCCGAAAGCGGAAGCTCAGCCGAGCACGCCGAAGCCCGCACCAAAGCCAGCCGATCCGCCGGCTAAGGTTTCGCCAGCCGCCGCGCCGCAGGCCGCGCGCCCCGCCTCCGTCTCCGGCGCGCCGCGCGCGGAAGGCGAGAAGCCGCTGGCCTCGCCCGCCGTCCGCTTGCGGGCGAAGGAAGCCGGCATCGACCTGCGCCAGGTGCCGGGCAGCGGCCCGGCCGGTCGCATCAGCCATGAGGACATCGACGCGTTCGTCGCGCGCGGACCGCAGCTTACCCGCGCCACCGGGCTTGCCCGGAAGGACGGTGTCGAGGACATCAAGGTCGTGGGGCTCAGGCGCAAGATCGCCGAAAAGATGTCGTTGGCGAAGGCGCGCATTCCGCACATCACCTATGTCGAGGAGATCGACGTCACTTCATTGGAGGAATTGCGCGCGACGCTGAACAAGGACAAGCGTGGAGATCGCCCGAAGCTGACGCTGCTGCCCTTCCTGATGCGGGCGATGGTCAAGGCGATCGCCGAGCAGCCCAACCTCAACGCGCTGTTCGATGACGAGGCCGGCATCATCCACCAGCATGAGGGCATCCATATCGGTATCGCCGCGCAGACGCCCAACGGGCTGGTGGTGCCGGTGGTTAAACATGCCGAGGCGCGCGACCTGTGGGATAGTGCTGTGGAAGTCAACCGGCTGGCCGACGCCGCCAAGGCCGGCACGGCGAGCCGCGAGGAGCTTTCCGGCTCGACCATCACCATCACCTCGCTCGGCGCCATGGGCGGCGTGGCGACCACGCCGGTCATCAACTATCCGGAAGTGGYGATCGTCGGCGTCAACAAGATCATGGTGCGGCCGGYGTGGGACGGCACGCAGTTCATCCCGCGCAAGATGATGAACCTGTCGTCCAGCTTCRACCACCGCGTCATCGACGGCTGGGATGCGGCGGTGTTCGTGCAGCGGATCAAGGCGCTGCTGGAGACGCCGGCGCTGATCTTTGTGGATTAGAGGGGGCGTGACGATGGAGATGTCGGCGGGACAGCGCCCCCCTCTGCCTTGCCAGGCATCTCCCCCACAAGGGGGGAGATTGGCCGTCACGCCGGCTTTCGCCAATCACCAGCGCTCCCGGAATGAGCGAGGCGCCGAAGCTTCTAATCTCCCCCCTCGTGGGGGAGATGTCCGGCAGGACAGAGGGGGGCGCGAAGGATCTCGACGGAACGTTTCCTCGGATCGAAGGGTCACGTCATGAAAGAAATCTCCTGCAAGCTGCTCGTCATCGGCGCCGGGCCGGGTGGTTATGTCTGCGCCATCCGTGCCGGACAGCTCGGCGTCGACACGGTGATCGTCGAGGCCGGAAAGCCGGGCGGCACGTGCCTCAATGTCGGCTGCATTCCGTCCAAGGCGCTGATCCATGCGGCGGAGGAATTCGAGAAGATCGCGCATATCGCCGGTGGCAAGGATCCGCTCGGCATCAAGGTCGCCGCGCCGACCCTGGAACTCGCGAAAACCGTCGCCTGGAAGGACAGTATCGTTAGCCGGCTCAACAGCGGTGTTGCCGGGCTGCTGAAAAAAGCCAAGGTCAAGACCGTGCAGGGCTGGGCAACCTTCCGGGACGGCAAGACGGTCGAGGTCGAAACCGAGACCGGCACGCAAGTGATCCGTGCCGAAACGGTGGTGATCGCCACCGGCTCGGCGCCAGTCGAGCTGCCGTTCCTGCCTTTCGGCGGCCCGGTGATCTCGTCGACCGAGGCGCTGGCGCTCGGCGAAGTGCCGAAGAAGCTCGCGGTCGTCGGCGGCGGCTATATCGGGCTCGAGCTGGGCATGGCCTTTGCCAAAATGGGCGCCAAGGTCACCGTGGTCGAAGCGCTGCCGCGCGTGCTTTCGCAATATGACGCGGAGCTGACGAGGCCGGTGCTCAAACGTCTTGGCGAGCTCGGCGTCGAGGTGATGACCGGGGCCAAGGCCAAGGGGTTGTCGACCCAGGGACAGGCGGGCAAGGGCGATGCGCTGCTGGTCGAGACATCGGACGGCAAGAGCRCCAAGGTCGCCGCTGACAAGATTCTGGTCACGGTCGGCCGCAAACCGCTGACCGAAGGCTGGGGTTTGGAGCAGATCGACCTCGACAAAGCGGGAAAATTCATCCGCATCGACGACCAGTGCCRCACCTCGATGCGCGGCATTTATGCCATCGGCGACGTCACCGGCGAGCCGATGCTGGCGCACCGCGCCATGGCGCAGGGCGAGATGGTGGCCGAGATCGTCGCCGGCCATAAAAGAAGCTGGGACAAGCGCGCCATTCCGGCGATCTGCTTCACCGATCCCGAGCTGGTCACCGCGGGCCTGTCACCGGACGAAGCGAAGGCGCTCGCCGGCGAGATCAAGATCGGCCAGTTCCCCTTCGCCGCCAACGGCCGGGCGATGACGAAGYAGGGCGAGGACGGGTTTGTCCGCGTGGTTGCTCGCGCGGACAATCATCTGGTGCTGGGCATTCAGGCGGTCGGGCAAGGCGTATCGGAACTGTCGGCGGCGTTCGGCCTGGCGCTGGAGATGGGCGCGCGGCTGGAGGATATCGCCGGCACCATCCATGCGCATCCGACGCAKGGCGAGGGATTCCAGGAAGCGGCGCTGAAGGCGCTCGGACATGCGCTGCATGTTTAGGTTGCATATCGGATCGCGCTGGTGTCTTTGCGCGACATGGACCTGAAAAAGTACATTGCGATCCGATACAATGCGCCGACCGGCTTCAAGCCAAGCCAATGGAATGGGACCGGCCGGGCCAATCTCGATCCCGTCTGGTTGGTCGAGCGTCTGGCGCTGTTCGACACTTATTGCGCGCCGTCATTGGAAAGCCAGACGATGYGAGACTTTACCGTGCTGGTCGCGTTCGACGCCGATACGCATGAGAATTACATGCGCATGGTCTGCGACTGCGTCGCCGAGGTCGACGTCCGGYCGGTCCTTGTAAAGCCGGGCGAAGGACATAATGAGCGGTTCAATGCGTTCGTCCAAGCCGACACGGACGCCGCGTTCGTCTGCGTCGCGCGGCTGGACAGTGACGATGCGCTGGCGCYCGACTTCATGGAGCGGGTTGACCACTATGCGCGCAGAGAGATCGCCAGGGRCACGGTCGGCGAACAGCCACTCTACATCGCCTTCCCGCAGGGACAGAATTTCGACGTGGCGACGGGTCGCTACACCCAGCACGATTACGTCACGTCGGCATTCGGTGCCCTGGTCGAAACGAGATCACCAGCGATGAAAGGCGTCTACAGCGACCATCATCAAAAGATGTCGGCCCGCTACAACACCGTCGTGGCGAGCGCCCATGGCGCCCAATGGTGCATCGTCGTGCATGACAACAACGTCGCCAATGTCCTCAGGGGCAAGYCGATAGATATGCCTTCCTTCGTGGTGGGCCGGCACGGCCTTTCTCCCAGGCTGCCGGCGGTCACCGTCGCGCAGCGCGAAGCGGCTACGTTGGTTGGAAGAACCGCGAAAGCCCCGCGGACCTTGGGAAACCTCATGCGGTTTATCTCAGGTCAGCCGCTGATCCTGCGCAAACAGTAGCCAGCCGCGGGCGTCCATTGCCCGAGGAAGGGCGCAGCTCAGCTCGCCARCCGGCTCACCATCTCGTGCTGGGCGTAGGCGCGGCCGAAGCGGTTGGCGAGGAAGGCGTCGAGGGCGATGTCTTCCTGGCGCACGAAGCCCTTGGACGGCAGCGAGCCGTCGGYCAGCATGTCGAGCACGGCRCAGATGCCGGAGGCGGTGGTGATCTGGATGGCGCTGCGCACGAGGTTGCCGACGCGCTGCGAATAGATCTTGTTGGCGTAGGTCTCCTGCAGCAGGCGACCGTTGCGGYGGCCCGAGACGGTGACGAAGACGATGACCACGTCCTGGAGCGTCGACGGCAGGGCGCTTTCAAAGATATCCTTCAGCACGTCGCGGCGGTGGCGGAGCCCGAGGTCGTTGAGCAGCGCCTTCATGATCGCGGCGTGGCCGGGGTAGCGGATGGTGCGGTAGTTCAGCGTGCRCACCTTGCCCTTCAGCGTCTCGGCCAAGGTGCCGAGGCCGCCCGAGGTGTTGAAGGCCTCGTAGGTAACGCCGTCGAGCGAGAACTCCTCGCGCTCTTCCAGCGGCGGCACTTCGATAAGCTCGCCCTCGACGATCGCCTCGCAGGGCTCGCAATATTCGTTGATGACGCCGTCGGTGCTCCAGGTCAGGTTGTAGTTCAGCGCGTTGGACGGATATTGCGGCAGCGCGCCGACGCGCATGCGCACGCTTTCCAGCGTGTCGAAACGGCTGGCGAGATCGTTGGCGACGATCGAGATGAAGCCCGGCGCCAGGCCGCATTGCGGAATGAAAGCGCTGTTGGCGTCGCGCGCCAGTTCCTTGACGCGGCGGGTCGAGACCACGTCCTCAGTGAGGTCGAGATAGTGCACGCCGGTGGCAGCGGCAGCCTCGGCAATGCGCGTGGTGAGGTGGAAGGGCGCGGCGCTCAGCACGGCGAACTTGCCGGCAAGGATCCTTTCCAGTTCGCCGGCGGCGGCGATATCGAGTYCCTGCGTCGCGACGCCAGCCGGCAATTCGGCGGCGACGAGCTGGGCGGCCGAGCGGTCGACGAGCGTGACGCAATAGTCGCCCGTGGCGCTCAGCATTTCGGCAATGGTCGAGCCGATCTTGCCGGCGCCGACGACAACGATGTTCTTCATGATCAATTCCCCGCAATTTCGATTTGGGCCAATTCGGCGGGAATCATCGCAGCTTGCCTGTCGAAAGAAAGCGTGAAATCTGGCAATATGAAGCTGAAGTTTGAGCGATTTGCCGAAAGGTTTCGTTGGAATGATCACTGAAGCCGAACAGGCCCTGCTCACCTTGCTGCGCGCCAATGCGCGGGCCTCCACCGCCGAGCTCGCCAGACAGCTCGGCGTGTCGCGCACCACGGTGCAGAGCCGCATCGAGCGGCTGGAGCAGCGCGGCATCATCACGGGCTATGGCGTTCGGCTGTCGCCCGACTACGAGCAAGGGCTGGTCAAGGCGCATGTGCTGCTCACGGTCACGCCGAAGCTCGCCGACAAGGTGGTGCGCGCCCTGGAGGCGATGCCGCCGGTGCGTACCGTGCATTCGGTGAGCGGCAATTTCGACATGATCGTCATCGTCGACGCGCCGTCGATCCGTGATCTCGACGCGCTGCTCGACAGGATCGGAGCGATGGATGGGGTGGAGCGGACGTCATCGTCGATCATTCTGTCGACGCGGGTGGATCGGTGAGGGGGCAGCCGCTCATTTCCAAGCGCTGGCGCGAGGCCCCCCTCTCTGTCCTGCCGGACATCTCCCCCTCAAGGGGGGAGATTGGCAGTTTCCGCGCCGGCGCTCCCCTTGCAACGGTGGCGATTAGCGAAAGCCGGCGTGACATCTAATCTCCCCCTTGAGGGGGAGATGCCCGGCAGGGCAGAGAGGGGGCGAAGGAACACGACGCCTCTGGTTTTCCCCTAAGCCCTCCTCCTCTCCGGCCCCTCGTCCAGCCAGGCCACATCCTCCGGCGTCAACTTGATATCAAGCGCCTTGAGGCTGTCCTCCAGCTCGTCCAGCGTGCGCGGGCCGATCAGCGGGACCGAGGGGAAGGGCTGGGCCAAGACATAGGCCAGCGCGACGTGGATCGGGCTCTTGCCGAGCTTGCGCRCCAACTCGATGGCGCGGTCGCGGCGGGCAAAATTCTTTTCCGAATACCAGACCCGCACCAGCTCTTCATTGTCGGTTCGGTCGCGGCCGGCGCGCTCGGTGAAGAAGCCGCGGCCCTGGCTCGACCAGGCGAAGTTCGGCATCTGCATGGCCGCCAGCCAGGCCTTCCACGCATCCGTCGAGGAAGTCACGCAGCCGGCCCAGATCGGCTCCAGCATCTCGGCCAGCGAGAAATTGTTGGAGAGCGCGCCGGGCTTCTGCCTGCCGTTCTTCTCGGCATAGGCAATAGCCTCGTCCATGCGCTCCATCGTCCAGTTGGAGCCGCCGAACAGGCCGCGGATGCGGCCGGCCTTGGCCTCTGCGTCCATCGCGTCGACGAATTCGCCGACCGGCACGTCCGGATTGTCGCGGTGCATGAAATAGATGTCGACATGATCGGTCCGCAGCCGGTCGAGCGACTGTGCCAGTTGCTTAGCGATAACGTCGGGATAGCAGAGCGGCGAATGCGCGCCCTTGGCGATGATCACCGATTTTTCGCGCACGCCGCGATTGGCGAGCCACTGGCCAAGCAGCGTCTCGGTGTAGCCGGCGCCATAGACAAAGCCGGTGTCGAACAGATTGCCGCMGGCCTCGAAATAGGCGTCGAGCAGGATCGAGCCGGAGGAGAAGCTGCGGAAATCCTCGAAGCCGAGCGCCAAAAGCGAAACGGGTTTCGGCAGGCCGGGAATGGCGCGCTTGGCGATAGCCTTRCCATCGGTGCGCAGCGGCCGRCCGGAGAGCGTGGTGACCCGCTTAGCCGGCTTTTCGATCTCGTATTCGAGGCCGACGGCGGCGCGCCATCTATCGAGTACGCGCAGCGTTCCGAGGCTGTCGGCCCAGGACATGCCCGGCCAGGCGAATTCCTGCCGCCCGGCCAGGATCGCCTCGCCGGCGGCATCGACCTCGAAGGAATAGAGGTGGCGGGTTTCGTCGAGGCCGATCACCTCGTGAGCCGCCCCGGACCGGATCACCTCGATCCGGCCCGGTCCGACATCGCGGTTGCCACCGGCGAACCAGAAGTCGGGCACCTCGATCCGGCCCTTGGTGCCGAAAATGCGCAGCACATTGTCCTGGTCGAGCGAGATGCTGCAGGAGACTTCGGCGACGATGCCGCCAGGGAAATGCAGCAGCGCCGAGGACCATTCGTCGACACCGGACTGGCCGAGATGGGCGGCGCCCACGACCTTGTCGGGCTCAGCGAAAGGCTGGCCGATCGCGGCGCCCGCGAGCAACCGCGCCATCGACACCGGATAGCCGCCGACATCAAGGATCCCGCCGCCGGCAAGGTCGTTGGCGTAGAGCCGGTGCTCGGGCATGAAGCCCGGCATGGYGAAACCGAAGCTCGACTTGATCATGCGGACCTCGCCGATGGCGCCGGAGCGGATCAGCTCGACCAGTTGCAGCGTCTGCGGGTGCAGCCGGTACATGAAGGCCTCGCCAAGGAACGTGCCGGCCTTGCGCGCGGCGTGCATCATGGCGTCGGCTTCGAAGGCGGTGAGCGCCAACGGCTTCTCGCATAGGACATGCTTGCCGGCCTCGGCCGCCTTGATCGCCCATTCGGCATGGCCGGGATGCGGGATCGAAATGTAGACGGCGTCAACGTTGGGATCGGCGAGCAGCGCCTCATAGCCGTCGAGGATGCGCGCGCCCGGAAAGGTTTCGGCGAGGCCCGGCTTGGCGGGATTGCGGGCGCCGAGCGCCACCAGCTCGCCGGTGCGCGACCCCGCCACGCCGCCGGCAAAGGATTTTGCGATGCTGCCGGGGCCGAGAATGCCCCAGCGGATTTTTCCAGTTGTCATGTCGAATTCTCCATGGGTCGCCGCCACGCCTTGGGGATCGGGCGGAAATGAAAGTCAGCGGATCCTCGCGCCCGCCTTGTCGAAAAGCAGCGCGCGTTCCGCCTTGATCGAAACGGTGAAATGATCGCCGCTGGCGCGCTGCCGCGAGGCCTCGCGCTCGACGATCAGCTCCTCGGGCCCGGCATTGGCGTAGACATAGCTCACGGATCCCAGATGCTCGGCGACGTCGGCCTTGACCGGAATGTYGCAATCGCCTTCGCCGGCCTCGAAGAAATGCTCCGGCCTGACGCCGAGCACCACCTCGGCGCCGACGGCTGGAAAGGCTTCGCAAAGCGGTTTGCGCAGCCTGGCGCCGCCGTGATTGACAAGCTCGATGATCGCGGCGCTGTTCGACGTGTCGACGACCTTGGCGCTGAGAAAATTCATCTTCGGCGAGCCGATGAAGCCGGCTACGAATCGGTTGGCCGGGTCGTCATAAAGGTCGAGCGGCGCGCCGATCTGTTCGACATTGCCGGCCTTCARCACGACGATGCGGTCGGCCAATGTCATCGCCTCGGTCTGGTCGTGCGTCACATAGATCATGGTGACGCCGAGCTCCTTGTGCAGGYGAGAGATCTCGACCCGCATCTGGACTCTCAGCTCGGCGTCCAAGTTCGAGAGCGGTTCGTCGAAGAGAAAAACCTGCGGCTCGCGCACGATGGCGCGGCCGATGGYGACGCGCTGGCGCTGGCCGCCGGACAATTGCTTCGGCCGCCGCTGCATCAATTCGTCGATGCGCAGGATCTCGGCCGYGCGCTTCACACGGCGCTCGGTGTCGGCCTTCGGATTGCCGTTCATGCGGAGTCCGAAGGAGAGGTTCTGTTCCACCGTCATATGCGGGTAGAGCGCGTAGGACTGGAACACCATGGCGATGCCGCGGTCGGCCGCCTCAACATCGTTCATCACCTTGCCGCCGATGGCGATGTCGCCGCCGCTGATGTCCTCCAGCCCGGCGATCATTCTGAGAAGCGTGGACTTGCCGCAGCCGGAGGGGCCGACGAAGACGACGAACTCGCCGTCGGCGACGTCGATGTTCGCGCCGTGCACGACCTCGAAGTTGCCGAAGCGTTTTATGACATTGGTGAGGGTGACGGCCGCCATTGCGCTCCTTCCTACTTGACCGCGCCGGCGGCGATGCCGGCGATGAAATGGCGCTGCAACAGCACGAAGACGATGAGCATCGRCACGGTCAGCATCACCGCTCCGGCCATGATGCCGCCCCAGGACACTTTGGTCAGGCCGATCAGGGTGCCCAGCGCCACCGGCGCCGTCATCGCGCCCGGCTGGCTGTTGATCAAAAGCGGCCAGAGATAGTTGTTCCACGAGGCGAGGAAGAGGATGATCGCAAGCGCCGCCAGCATTGGGCGGGCCAGCGGCAGCGCCACGAACAGGAAGATCCGCCATTCCTTGACGCCCTCGACGCGCGCCGCGTCGAACAATTCGGCTGGCATCATCGAGAAAGCCTGGCGCATGAAGAGCACGCCCAGCGAATTGAACAGCGGCGGCACGATCAGCGCGATCCAGGTGTTGGCGAGCGCGAAGTCGCGCGCCACCATGATGAATTGCGGGATGAGCACCACCGCATAGGGAAGCGTGATGGTGCCGAAGATGATGGCGACCACCGCGCCTTTGCCGTGGAACTCGTAGCGCGCCAGCGCCCAGCCGGCCATCGAGGTGAGCAGCACCGAAAGCACCGTGTAGGTCACCGCCACCGAGACCGAGATGCCGATGGCGCCGATGAAATTGGTGTCGCGCTGCAGATTGGCGACATTGTCGAGGAAATTGTCGTGCGGCAGAAGCTCGATGCCGGGGCTGAAGATGCCGTTGTCGGGCATGGTGGAGAACACCACCATCATCCACAGCGGGAACAGCCAGACCAGCGCCAGCGGCGTCAGGAAAAGATGGAGCAGGACGCTGCGCCCGAGCCGTCTTTGCGAACGCGAGGTCATTTCGGCTCTCTCGTCAGCCAGAGCTGCACCAAAGTGATGGCGATCGCCAGGCCCGCCATGGTGTAGGCGACGGCCGAGGCGTAGCCGAAATTGAGCGACCGGAAACCCTGGCGGTAGAGCAGCAGCCCCAGCGTCTCGGTGCCGCCGCCCGGCCCGCCGCGCTCGGTGATCAGGAAGGGCTCGGTGAAGAGCTGCATGGTGCCGATGATCGACAGCACGGCGCAGAAGACGATGACGGGCTTGAGCAACGGAAGCGTGATGTAGAAGAACTGCCTTAGTTTGCTGACACGGTCGAGCGTCGCCGCCTCGTAGACGTCCTCCGGGATCGACTGCAGGCCGGCCAGGATGATGATGGCGTTGTAGCCGGCCCAGCGCCAGGTGACCGCGATCATGATCAGCGCCATGGCCGGCGTGACGTTGGAGAACCAGTCGATCTTGGCCAGGCCGACGCTCTCCAGGAGCTTGTTGACGATGCCGAAATCGAGGCTGAACATCAGCCGGAACACGGCCGAATAGGCGACCTCGCCGACCACCACCGGAGCGAAGAAGGCGAAGCGATAGAGGCCGCGCRCCTTGAGCAATGGCGAGTTCAGAAGCACCGCCRTGACGATCGCCAGCGCAATCATCACCGGCACCTGGATGACCAGGATCAGCAGCGTGTTCTTCAGCGCGTTGTAGAAGGCGGGGTCGCCGACCAGGCGGCCCCAGTTGAACGTCGGCGCGAAGCGCCAGGGCACGGTGCGCGTCGCCTKGAAGGAGATCAGGAAGGACGAGATGATCGGCCAGATCCAGAAGATGGCGAAGATCAGGAGATAGGGCGTGAGGAAGCGGTACGCGGTGGCGTTCTRTGTGCGCATTGGCTTCCTCCTTTCCCTATCTTTCCCTTCTCCCCTTGCCGGAGAAGGTGGCCGCGAAGCGGCCGGATGAGGGGTGTTCCAGCTTGGCAACGACGGCAATCCGTCCAACACCCCTCATCCGTCTTGGCGCTGCGCGCCAATCCACCTTCTCCCACAAGGGGAGAAGGGGAGGCGGTGCTTACTTAACCGGCAAACCTGTCGCGGCGGCGATCTGCTTGGCGGCGTCGTCGAGCGCGGCCTTGGCGTCGGGGTAGCCGTTGGCCAGGTATTTGGTCTGCACGGCGCGCAGGATGATCTCGGCGTCGCTCTGGAATTGCGTGCCCCGGCTCGGCACCACCTTGGGGAGCGTCGCCAGGATATCCTTCCAGACAGGCTGGTCGCCCCAATAGGGCTGCGGCTGCGCGACGTAAGGATCCTCGAGCGCCGAGATCAGCGACGGCACCAGGCCGAAATCCTTCAGCATGGTGATCTGGCCCTCATTGGTCTCCAGCGTGTATTTCAGATAGGCGTAAGCCGCCTCCTTGTTCTTCGAGGCCGAGGTGATGRCCAAGGACGAGCCGCCGAGATTGGCGGCGCGTGGGCCGTCGGCGGTCAGGCTCGGCATCAGGTAGACGCCCCATTTGCCGCTTTCCTTCGGCGATTCGGTGCGGATCGTGCCCTCATACCAGCCGCCATAGACCTGGCTGGCGACGGTGCCGGCGGTGTTGTTGGTGATCTTGGTCGACCAGTCGGCCGACGAGACGATGCCGGCGTCCTTCATCTCCTTGACCTTGGTCATGGCGTCGACGCATTTCGGCTCGGCCACGGTGATCGACTGGCCGTCCTCGGCGAAATAGCCGCAGCCCTGCTCGTTGGAGATCATGCGGAAGAATTCGGTGTCGCCGTTGAAATCGGCATTGGTCATCGAGACGCCCGGATTGGCGGCCTGGATCTTCTTGCCGGCGGCGATGAAATCGTCCCAGGTCTTGATCGAAGCCGGGTCGACGCCGGCCTTCTCGTAGAAGTCGCGGCGATAGAAGACGGCGACCGGGCCGGAATCCCAGGGCATGGCATAGGCCTTGTCGCCGACTTCGAGCTCGGTGCGCTTGAAGTCGGGGAATTTCTTCTGGTCTTCCGCCGTGTAGCCCAGCGTGTGCAGGTCGACGAAGCAGTCGGGGAACTGGCTCCAGTAGTTCTCCGCCTCGCCGTTCTCGATCGAGACGATGTCGGGCAGGCCGACGCCGCCGGCGGCGCAGCCGGCGATCGACTTGTCGTAGGTCGGCTGGTTGCCGAGGTCCTGAACGGTGACCTTGATGTCGGGGTATTTCTTGTTGAAGCCCTCGATCGTCGCCTTCAGCGACGAGGCGGCGATGTTCCAGCTCCAGATGGTGATCTCGCCGGACTGCGCCAGGGCCGGGCCGGAACCCAGGGCAAGCATAAGCGCGGCGCAGGTCAGTGTAGTGCGCATTGAAATCCTCCCATTTCATTTGCTCTCTCACTGTGAGCGTGGCTAGACTATGCGGCGCGGAAGGCTTGTCCCCGTCGAAGGGAATAAGAAGTTGGCGGAAAGTAAGATGCCGGAGCGTCCGTTCTACCAGCCCGGCGCGAGCAGCGTCGAAGGACTGCCGCTCATGCTGCAGATGTTCCACAACCACCCGCTGGTGATGCTGAAGYCGCATTGGCACGCCCAGGTGGAAGTGAACTTCATCGTCCGGGGATCGGTGCATTACCGCATGRCCGAGCACGAGATCGCGCTCTCGGCCGGCGAGATGTGCCTGTTCTGGGGCGGCCTGCCGCACCAGATGGACGACCTCTCCGACGACGCGATCTATGCCGGCGCGCATCTGCCTCTGGTGCATTTCTTCCGCCTGCATCTGCCGGCCGACATACGCCACCGGCTGATGACCGGCGCGACGCTGGTGACCGACGCCACCGACCAGTCGGACAACGACAATTTCAAGCGCTGGAACGAATATGCGCGCTCGGGCGATCCGGCCAGGGCCGAGCACGCCGTCAACGAGCTGCTGCTGCGGCTCGAGCGGGTGCGTTTCGAGCCTTACCGGCTGGTGCCGGAAAGGCTGGCCGGGCAAGGCGCCGGCAATGCCTTCGACCAGCAGTCCTCGCGCAATGTCGGGCGCATGTGCGATTTCATCGCCGAGAATTTCCTCTACGACATCGACTGCGTGACGATCGCCGCGGCCGCCGACATCCATCCCAAATACGCGATGAGCCTGTTCAAGAAATCGACCGGCATGACGCTCAACGAATATGTCAACCTTTTGCGCCTGAGCTACGCGCAGGCGCTGTTGATGCATGAGGACGCCAATGTGCTGAGGGTCGCCATGGAATCGGGCTTCGGTTCGCTCAGCGCCTTCAACAAATCGTTCCGCAAGCTCGCCGGCATGTCGCCCTCCGATTTCCGCCGGGCGGCCGCCGCGCGGTAGCGGATCATCAGGCGGACGCGACGGCCGGAAAGCTGACGGTGACGCCGAGACCCGGATTGCGGTCCTCGAGCACTATCTCGGCGCCATGCAGGTCGGCCACCGCCTTGACAAGGCTCAGGCCCAGGCCGCTGCCCGGCGTCGTGCGGCTGGCATCGAGCCGGTAGAGCCGGCGGAACACCTTTTCGCGCTCCTCGGCGGGGATGCCCGGGCCATTGTCGCGGACGTGAATGAGGACGTGGCCGCCTCCGCCGGTCACCGACAGCTCGATCGCGGTGCCCGGCGGGCAATGCCTGAGCGCGTTCTCGACCAGATTGGCCAGCATCTGCATGAGCAGGTCGCGGTCGCCGTGCACATACCATTTCGCATCCGGAACGATCATCGTGGACAGGGACTTGCCGTCATCCTCGGCGACATCGGCATAGACTTCGCCGATGGTCTCGACGACCGGCCCGACATCGAGATCGACGAAGCGCGCCTTGCGGGCGCCGGCCTCGATCTGGGCGATGCGAAGAAGCGCGTCGAACGTGGTGTTGATCTGCTGGCTTTCGGCGCGGGCGTCGGTCAGCTCGGTCGAGACGTCCTCACCCGACACCGTCTTGTCGGCGGCGGATTCCAGGATCATCTGCAGCCGGTTGAGCGGCGTCTTGAGATCATGGGCGATGTTGGCGCTCACTTCGCGCATGCCGTCGACCAGGGCCGACAGGCGCTCGAGCGCCGCATTCACTTGGGCGGAGACGGCGTCGATGTCGTCGCCATTGCCGATCAGCGGGATGCGCGCGCCGAGCCGGCCATGCGAGACGTCGACCATGGTGCTGGCGATGCCGTCGAGGCGCCGCTGGACCCGCGAGGCAAGCACCGCGCCGCCGCCGATCGCCAGGACGGTGATGAAGAGCGTCGCCCAGCCGAAGCTCATCAACACAATCCTTTCGAGATCCTCGGTTTCCGAAAGCGAGAAGGCGACCGTCAGATTGTTGTCGCCGACCGTGCCTGAGTAGGCRCGGTATTCGGTGCCTGGCGGCACACCCGGCAAGTTGGCAGCGAACATCGAAAAGCCGTCCGGCAGGCCGGCGGCGGCGAAATCCCCGGCGAGGCCGTTGCCGTTCCGATCGGTGAGGGAAAAGATCTCGTCCTTGTCCTGGCTGAACTGGGCATGGTCCCTGACGGTGGAGACGAGATCCTCCTCGTCGCTCTCGGCATGGGTCGCGGCGATGAGGGAGTAGGTCTCCTTGATCGACTGGTCGAGCTGCTTGGCAAGYGAGGCGCTCATCAGTTGATAGACGACCGCGCCGGACAGGATGAAGGCAAGCAGGAACAGGAAGGCGAAGGTCAGCGCCAGCCTGAACGGCGTGCTGCGCAACAGGCGGGAGCGGGCCTCGCTCATCCCAAACTCATGACCGGCGACGCGCCGATCCCGGAGCCGCGCATGCGTTCAAACCTCCTGCGGCAATTCCAGGAGAAGCGCATAGCGGTTTTCCTCCGGAATTGCGGGAAAACAGAGAGTTAGAGCAGGTCGGCGAATCTATCAAATGCCGAACCGCTTCAAGCCGGAACATGGAGGCTGTAGCCGGTGTTGCGCACGGTGTGGATCAGCGGCACGTCGAAGGGCCTGTCGACCTTGGCCCTGAGCCGGCTGATATGCGTCTCGACGACGCTGGTCTTGGGGTCGAAATGAAAATCCCAGACGCGCTCCAACAACATGGTGCGGGTGATGACGCGGCCTTCGCCGCGCATAAGCACTTCGAGCAGGCTGAACTCGCGCGGCTGCAGGTCGATCGGCTGGCCCCGCCGGGTCWCGCGGCGCTGGATCAGGTCCATCTCGAGATCGGCGACGCRCAGCGCCGTCTTCTGCTCCTGCGCCGCCGGCCGGCGGCCGAGCGCGTTTATGCGGGCAAGCAGTTCGGAAAAGGCGAAGGGCTTGACCAGATAGTCGTCGCCGCCGGCTTCCAGGCCCTCGACGCGGTCGTCGACGCCGCCGATCGAAGTCAGGAAAATGGCAGGCGTGCGGATGCCGGCGGCACGCACCGCCTTGATCATCGACAGGCCGTCGAGGCCGGGCACCATGYGGTCGGCGACGATCACGTCATAGGCGTTGCGGGTCGCGGCGAAGAGGCCGTCATGGCCGTCGCGCAGCAAATCGCAGACATGGCCGGCCTCGGTCAGTCCCCTGACGATATAGTCGGCGGTTCTCGGATCGTCCTCAACAAGCAGAAGTCGCATCGCCCCGTGCTGTCCTTGCCGCCTCAACCTGACCGGCATGGTAGCGCCGGCTGCGGCTTTTTCCAGGCCGGCCTCTGTGTCCTCGTTTGCTCTAGATCGTGATGGCGTTTCGTTGAATCGCCCTCACGATCTAACTCTTTGTTGGAGCATGATCTTTCTCCGAAAACCGGTTCCCACTTTTCGGGATCATGCTCTAACCATCTGTTTTTACGCGTTGCCGGAGCGAAGACCGCTACACATTTTTGCGAGAGCCGTTTTAGCGACAAGCACGACGCGGTTGCCGCCCCCAACGATCGCGATGGRCATTCCGGCCAATCTCCAACGCATGCCGCCAGCCAACGCAAACAGAGCCGACGGTCAAAATCCCTGTGCAGCGCTTTCAATCGAGCAGGGCCTGTTCGTCCTCGTCGATCAGCCTCTTCAGCGTCATATAGAGAACGATGACCACGATGCAGCCGAGGAAGGCCAGGCTGGTGAAGGTGGTGCCGAAGCCCATGCCGCCATATTCCGCCGGCTGCGAAAGCAGGTCGCCGAAGGAGGCGCCGAACGGCYGGGTGAGGATATAGGCGAGCCAGAAGGCGAGGATGCCGTTGAGGCCAAGGAAGAACCACGCAAGCGCGATCGCCGCGATCACGCCGCCGAAGATGAGGCCGGTGGTGAGATAGCCGAGGTCGAAGCGCTCGGCCATCAGATCGCCGGCCGCTGTGCCGAGCGAGAAGGTGAAGAGGATCGCCAGCCAGTAGAAGATCTCGCGCCTGGTGGTGAAGATGGTGTGGATCGACAGGGTCCTTTYGCTGGCGTACCAGGCGATGAAAGTCAGCGCCAAGACGACCGAGAAGACGATGGTCGTCGTCTCCAGCCGCACCCCGAAATTGTCGACGAGATTGTCGGTGACCAGGGTGCCGACGATGCTGATCAGCGCGACCGCCAGCCAATAGGCCCAGGGCACGTAGCGCTTCTGCGCGAATTGCAGRGCGAGCGCGACAATCAGAATGCCGGTCATGATGAGCGACGTGACCGTGAGGCCGAGGCCGAGATTGACGGCGAGATAATCGGCCGCCGTCTCGCCCATGGTCACCGCCATGACCTTGATCAGCCAGAAATCGAGAGTGACGTCCGGGACCCGGTTCAGCTCGGAGTTGTATTCGTCGATTGCCGTGATCATGGCGATGGCTGTTGTCCTGTAAGGGCCGGTCGTCGGCGCTCTGTTCAAGCCGACAACCGGTGGCAATCAGCCTAGGGATGGGAATTCACCGCAGCCTGTCCGCGCGCTTACAAATTCGTAAGGTCGGCCAAAAACACTGGACGGGCCTCGTCAGCGCGGAGCGGAAGGGCTAGAGAAGCCTCGGTGTCCCCGTCGGCACCGGAGCGGTGAGAAAGAATGGCCTACACGTCCCTCAAATCGGCGCCGAAAGCGTTCGACCAGCACAAGCGCCTGATCGTCGTTCAGGTGGCCGCCGTGCTCGCCCTGATCCTGCTTCTGTTCAGCAAGCCGGCGCTGGCCGAAGGCTCGGACGGGCACGAGATCGTCGAGACGATCGGCTTCGCGATGGTGCTGATCTGTTTCCTCGGCCGGCTGTGGAGCATCCTCTTCGTCGGCGGCAGGAAGAATGACGAGCTGATCGTCTCCGGTCCGTTCTCGATGACCCGGAACCCGCTCTACTTCTTCTCGACCGTCGGCGCGGCCGGCATCGGGCTGATGTTCGGCTCGGTGCTRGCGGCCGCAATGCTCGGCCTGGCGAGCTTCCTTGTCTTCCGCTTCACCGCGCGCAAGGAGGCCGAGTACCTCGCCGGCAAATTCGGCGCGGTCTACGCGGCCTATGCCGAACGCACGCCGTCCTTCTGGCCGAATCCGCTGCTTTACCGCGACGAGGCGCAGTGGCTGTTTTCGACGAGCGCGCTGCGGAACACGTTCCGCGACGGGCTCTATTTCCTGGCTTTGTTCCCGATCATCGAGGCGGTGGAATATTTCCGCCTCAGCGGGGACCTGCCGACGCTTTTCACGGTCTATTAGTTGCGCGGCGCGGATTTGACCGGCGGCTATGTTTGCCGGCAAGCGGCATGCGTTGGAGATTGGCTGAGGCGCTTGTCCGGTCGTCATTCTATGGCGGAGCAAGGAGCGGAGCGACGCGCGCCGACCATAGAATCCATTCCGTGACTTGGAAGCGTTGCCGCGGTGCAGAATTCTGCGCCGTTGCGCCCGTCGATCAAGGTAACGGCATGGATTCCAGGGTCTTCGCGACGGAGCTGCGCTCCTGCTTCGCCCTTGAATGACGAGGTTGGGAGGCTCCAGCCAATCCCCGGCGCTTGCGCTGATTTCCAGAAGTTGCCTTGGTCCAGCGCGCCCTGTCGTGCGCTCCGCTTCGCGTCGCTCCGCCCGTGGATGACGAGGTTCAACCCCRGTCAGCGCGCCTTGTCGCGCGCCGCGCGACGGGTGCTTTCCAGAAGAATTGCCAGGCAGCCGGCGAGAAGCAGGACGCCGCCGACGAGCGGCGGYAGCGCCAATAGCTTCACCGCGGCGGCGATCAGCGCGATCAGGATCAGCGCCAGCAACGCCAGGCTGCCGTCGTCGACGAACATGCCGATCAGCCCCTTGAAGACGAGACGAATCACGCTCATCGAGCAACTCCTTCGGCAGGCGCCGGGTAAGCGCCGCGCAGCCAGCGAACGATGGCGAAGGACGCGGCGGCAATGACGGCGAAGATGGCGAGCAGAGCGAGGTCGGCTCCCGGCCATTCGGCGCCGAGGCCCTCGCCGGTCCAGAACACGCCGAAACTGGTCAGCATCAACCCGACCACGAATTTCAGCGCATTCTCGGGCACGCGCGCCAAGGGCCGGTGCACGGCGAGACCGATCAGCATCACCAGCACGAAGGCCGCCAGCGCGCCGAAGCCGGCATAGAGCGTCTGGCCATGCGYGGCGCCGACGGCAATGACGATGAACACCACTTCGACGCCCTCGAGCAGCACCGCCTTGAACGACGCGACGGCCGCCAGATAGTCGGCGCGACGGTCGGCGGCTTGTTGACGAAGCTCCGCAGTCTCCTTGGAGAAGGCCTGCTCCTCGTCATGCAGCGCAATCACGCCGACGCTGCGCAGGATCGCCTTGCGCAGCCAGCGCATGCCGAACAGGATCAAAAGCACGCCGACCACGAATTGCAGGACGGTGATCRGGACGAGCGCCAGCAGCGGCCCAAAAACCAGCACCAGGGCCGCCAGCAAGGCAAGCGCCAGCGCCGCGCCCGTCAGCGCCGGGCGCCAGCTGCGCGTCACGCCGACGGCAAGCACGATGGTGAAGGCTTCGACGACCTCGACGAAGGACGCCAGGAAAGAAGCCGTCACGGTGGACAATATGGGTGTCAGGCCATGCATCAAAGCATCCTATAGTTCGGAATCATCAGTTGGCGAGAACGATACAGCGCTYGGGTGGCAGCGAGAACGCCAAGTATGAGCCCATCCGTTCCGCGGGAAGCGAAGGGCGGACCGAACATTTCGAGGAACTCATTGACGGTCTGTATCCATTCGGTGTCCGTTGTATCGCGGCGCTGGCCTGGCTATCTGCTGGAGCAACAAGAAGTTTAAGCGGCCGATGGGCCGCTCCAGCAGGAATGGAGCCATGAAGAAGATCGGATTTCTGTCGTTCGGGCATTGGTCGCCCTCGCCGCAATCGGGMACGCGCTCGGGCGCCGACGCGCTGCTRCAGTCGATCGACCTTGCGGTCGCGGCCGAGGAACTCGGCGCCGACGGCGCCTATTATCGCGTCCACCATTTCGCCCGGCAGCTCGCCTCGCCCTTCCCGCTGCTTGCCGYGGCGGGCGCCAAGACCCGGCGTATCGAGCTCGGCACCGCCGTCATCGACATGCGCTACGAGAACCCGCTCTACATGGCCGAGGACGCGGGTGCTGCCGACCTCATCGCCGGCGGGCGTTTGCAGCTCGGCATCAGCCGCGGCTCGCCCGAGCAGGTGATCGATGGCTGGCGCTATTTCGGCTACGTGCCGGAAGAGGGCAAGACCGACGCCGACATGGCGCGCCGRCACGCCGAGATCTTCCTCGACCTGTTGCGCGGCGAAKGTTTCGCCCAGCCCAATCCGCGGCCGATGTTCCCCAACCCRCCCGGCCTGCTCAGGCTGGAACCCTTCTCGGACGGCTTGCGCGAGCGCATCTGGTGGGGCGCAGCGACCGACGCCACCGCGGTGTGGGCGGCCAAGCTCGGCATGAACCTGCAGAGCTCGACGCTGAAATTCGACGAGAGCGGCGAGCCGCTGCATGTCCAGCAGGCCAAGCAGATAAGGGCTTACCGCGCCGCCTGGAAGGAAGCCGGCCACACGCGGGAGCCGCGCGTCTCGGTCAGCCGCAGCATCTTCGCCATCGTCAACGACATGGACCGCGCATATTTCGGCGGCAGCGAGGGCGAGGACCATTTCGGCTATATCGAGCCGGAGAAGCGCGCCGTGTTCGGCCGCACCTATGCCGCCGAGCCGGACAAGCTGGTCGAGCAGCTGAGAGAGGACGAGGCGATCGCCGAGGCCGACACGCTGCTGCTCACCGTGCCCAATCAGCTCGGCGTCGACTACAACGCCCATGTCATCGAGTCGATCCTGAAGCATGTCGCACCGGCGTTGGGCTGGCGGTGACGAGCAAAGTTAGGGAAGGCGCCGCGTGCCTTCCCTACGAGCTTACCTTCAGCCCCACCACGCCCAGGATCGTCACCGCCGCGAAGGTGAGCCRCACGGCGTCGGTGCTTTCGCCGAAGAACACGATGCCGGCGACCAAGGAGCCGACGGCGCCGATGCCGGTCCATACGGCATAGGCGGTGCCTAGCGGCAGGACGGTCAGCGCCTTGGTCAAAAGCGCGATGAAGACGACCAGGAGCACCAGCGAGACCACCGCCCAGAGCGGCTCGGTGAACCCGGCCGATTTCTTGGTCGCGAGCGCCCAGGCGACGTCGGTGATGCCGGAGATGACGAGAAACAGCCAGGCCAGCGACGGGCTCATGCGAGCCTCGCGGCGAAATCGGCGGCCAGGCGCCGCAACTCGGCCTCGGCTCGCCTGACACCGGCTTCCACCGCTTCGGGCTGGCCGATGGTCGGCGAGACATGGACGATCGACGCATCTTTCAGGCCGATAAAGGCAAGCGCGGTGCGCAGATAGGGTGTCGCCAGATCCGGGCGTCCGTAGCTGGGACCTTCGGTGAAGTCGCCGGAGGTCGCCATCAGCACGGCGGTCGGCCGCGCGCTGAGCAGCGGCGCGTAGCCGGTCGCCGGGTTAAAGGAGAAGCTCAGGCCCGGCTGCGTGACCAGGTCGAACAGATGCTTCAGTCGGTAAGGGACGCCGAGATTCCACATCGGCGTCGAGATCAGGACAGCGTCTGCCGCGTCGAGCCTTGCCACATAGTGGCCGATCAGCGTCCAGGCGCGGCTCTGCGCGTCTGTCTGCGGCATGCCGGAAAGCCTGGCGTATTTGGCGTCAATCGCAGCGCCGTCGAAGCTCGGCAGGATGGCGGTCCAGATGTTGAAGTGGTCGACTTCCACCTTCGGCAGCCGCTCTTTCAGCTGCCCGAGGAAATTGTCGGCGGCTTTGCTCGACCAGGAACGGTCGGCGCGTGGCGAGGCCTCGATATGCAGGATGCAGCTCATGTGTTCTCCCGAGCAGGCTGGTTCGTCTCCGGAGCGCGATATATATTCGCGGCAATGCGAGCGCATTGAGCAATTCTGTTATTCTCATTCGCATGGATGCGAAAATGATCGACTATGACGATGTGCGGCTGGTGGCGGCGATCGCGGCGGCGGGCGGGGTGCGCGGTGCGCAGGTGAGGCTCGGCACTCATATCGCGACGATCTACCGGCAACTGAGGGAGCTGGAGAAGCGCACCGRCGGCACGCTGTTCGAGCGTCTCGGCGACGCGCTCGTGCCGACCGGCAGGGCGGAGCCCTTCCTCGATGCGGCGGAGGAGCTGCGCGACCGACTTGCCGAGGTCGAGCGGCGCGTGGCGGCGCAGGACGACCGGTTGGTCGGGCCGCTCAATGTGACGACCGCCGATACGCTGCTCGACATCGCCTGCGCCTGCCTGAAAGCCTTCGGCGAGGCCCATCGCGGCATCGCTCTGTCGCTGGAGGTGAACAACAGCTTCGCCGATCTCGGCCGGCGCGAGGCCGACGTCGCCATTCGTCCGACGCTGACGCCGCCCGAGATGCTGGTCGGCCGGCGCGTGGCGCGGTTTTCCTACGCCGTCTATACGGGGAATAAATCGTCGGAAGGATGGATCGGCTTCGACGCGCCCCTGTCCGCCCTGCCGGCGGCGCGGTGGCTGAAGGCGAATGTGCGGGAGGACGAGATCCGGCTGAGGGTCAACAGCCTCACGGCGGCTGCGGCCGCCGCCGAGGCCGGCTGGGGCAAAGCGCTGCTGCCGGATTATCTCGGCGCGGCGCGGCGGTTGTCGCGCGTCAGCGAAACGGTCGAAGAACTCGCCTCGGAGCTGTGGGTGCTCTATCACCCGGACCTGAAAGGCAATCCAAGAGTGCGGGCGTTCAGTGACTTTTCGGCCAAGTGGCTGAAGATGCGGCTGAACGCGGCCGACCCTCCAACCGGCGGCCCTCGCTGATATTGACACTTGGCAAATTCCGGCTCTACCTTGGCGCGTAATCGGTTACGTAACCGATTACGGCTCAATCAAGTGGAGGAGACTAATGAGCAAGATTTCGAACACGCACGGGCTTGGCCCGCTCTCGCGGCGCGAGTTCCTGAAGACCAGCGCCTTGGCTGCCGGCGCGCTGGCTCTGCCGCTCGGTCCGGCCTTTGCCGCCGACAAGCCGAAGGTCGGGCTGGTGATGAAGTCGCTGGCCAACGAGTTCTTCAAGCAGATGCAGGCCGGGGCGGAGGAGTATGCGGCGAAGAACAAGGACAAGTTCGATTTCGCCGCCGTCGGCATGAAGGACGAGCGCGACTTCGCCGCCMAGGTCGACGCGATCGAGAACTTCATCACCCAGAACTACAACATCATCGTCGTGGCGCCGGCCGATTCAAAGGCCATGGTCACGCCGATCGCCAAGGCGCTGAAGGCCGGCATCAAGGTCATCAACATCGACGTGGCGCTCGACACCGRGGCCAAGAAGAAGGCCGGCATCGACCTTGCCTTCTTCGGCCCGGACAACCGCGCCGGCRCCAAGCTCGCCGGCGATGCGCTCGGCAAGGCGCTGGGCAAGGGCGGCAAGGTCGTCATCCTCGAAGGCAACCCGGAAGCCGACAACGCCAAGGAGCGCAAGCTTGGCTTCGACGATTCGGTGAAGGAGTACGGCCTCGACCTGCTCGATTCCAAGACCGCGCATTGGGAGACCGAGGAAGCCAACACGCTGATGACCAACTTCCTCACCCAGCATCCCGACATCCAGGGCGTGATGGCGGCGAACGATTCGATGGCGCTCGGCGTCGTCAAGGCGATCGACGCGGCCGGCAAGTCGGGCCAGATCAAGGTCGTCGGCTTCGACAATATCCYGGCCGTCGGCCCGCTCTTGAAGAGCGGCAAGATGCTGGCCACGGTCGAGCAGTATGGCGCGCAGATGGCGGCCATGGGCATCGACTACGGCCTGCGCGAGCTTRCCGGCGAGAAATTCTCCGGCTGGGTCAAGACCGATATCAAGCTGATCACCGCATAGGCGAGTTGGGCGCCGGCGCTCCCTTCCGGCRATCCGCTTCGTCTCTCTCGTCACCGCCGCCGACAGTTCCGGCGGCGGTGACGGAGCGCCGCTATCGCCGCTGACATGCGCGATTTAGGATTCTGCCTGCCCATGGATGCGATTCTCTGCCTTGAAGGGGTCGGAAAGATCTTTCCCGRCGCCGTCGCGCTGAGCGACGTGTCGCTGTCGATCGCGCGTGGCGAGACCCATATCATCCTGGGCGAGAACGGCGCCGGCAAGTCGACGCTGATCAAGCTGCTCGCCGGCATCTACCAGCCGGATTCGGGCAGGATCGCCTTCAACGGCCAGCCCTACCAGCCGAAGACGCCRCATGACGCGCAGCAGAGCGGCATCCGCATCGTGCACCAGGAGCTGAACCTTTTGYCCTATCTCAGCATCGCCGAGAACCTGATGCTGGAAAGCCTGCCGCGCCACGCCTTCGGCATCGTCAACCGCAAGGCGCTCAACAGCCGCGCCGTGGCGTTGCTGAAGGAAGTCGGCCTCGACATCGATCCGCGCATACGGGTCGAGGCGCTGGGCGTGGCGCAGATGCAGCTGGTCGAGATCGCCAAGGCGTTGAGCTACGACTCCAAGCTGCTCGTGCTCGACGAGCCGACGGCGACGCTGACGCCGCCAGAGATCGAGCGGCTGTTTTCCATCATCAAGCGGCTGAAGGCCCGGGGTGTCACCATCATCTACATCTCGCACCGGCTGCACGAGGTGTTCGAGATCGGCGACCGGGTGACCGTCTTGCGCAATGGCCGACTGGTCGCGACGCGCGATCTCGAGGGCCTTAGCGTGCCCGATTTGGTCCGCATGATGATCGGCCGCGACATCGCCGACGAATATGGTTTCGATGCTTCGATCGTGCCGGGCAAGATCGCGCTCAGCGTCGCCAATCTGAAACGCGATGCTTCCACCCCGGACATCTCCTTCGCCGTGCGCCATGGCGAAATCCTCGGCGTCGCCGGACTGGTCGGCAGCGGCCGCACCGAAGCGATGCGCGCTTTGTTCGGCGCCGATCCCAAGCTCGACGGCGTCGTCGAGATCGACGGCAAGCCGGTGGCGGTCGCCGCGCCCAAGGATGCGGTGCGGCATGGRCTCAGCCTGCTCACCGAGGACCGCAAGGGCCAGGGCCTGCTGCTCGACATGGCCGTCGACAAAAACATCACCATCACCGATCTCGGCAAAGTCTCGCACAACGGTCTGCTCAACCGCAGGGCGGAGGCCGCGGCCGCCAACGATCTCGTCGGCCAGCTCCGCGTCAAGGCAAGCTCGATCGAGCAGGCGGTGCGCAATCTCTCCGGCGGCAACCAGCAGAAGGTGGTTCTGGCCAAGTGGCTGTTCCGCGGTACCTCGACGCTGATCCTCGACGAGCCGACGCGCGGCGTCGACATCGGCGCGCGGCGCGAGATCTACCAGCTTCTGTGGATGCTGGCGGCGCAGCAGAAGGGCATCATCATGGTGTCGTCCGACCTGCCCGAGTTGATGGGCATGTGCCACCGCATCATCGTCTTTTCCAGGAACAAGATCGTCGGCGAGGTGCCGCGCGCCGAATTCGACCAGGAGCGCATCCTGTCGCTCGCCTATCAGGAGTATGTGCGACCATGAGCGAGACGTCCGAGATAGTCGTTTCGGCGCCTGTTTCCCCCGGCCGGGCAAAATTCCTGCGCTTCCTGGTGCGCGATGCCGGCGTGCTTTTGGCGCTGGTGCTGATCACGCTGTTCTTCTCGGCCACCGCGCCTTATTTCGCCVCCTCCGGCAACGCGCTGAAGATCTTCGTGCAGATCGCCATCAACACGGTGCTGGCCGCCGGCATGACCTTTGTCATCCTCACCGGCGGCATCGACCTTTCGGTGGGCTCGGTGCTGGCGCTCTGCACGGTGGTCGGCGCCACCGTGATGATAAACGAGAGCCTGTCGCCGACGATCGCGATCACGCTGGCGCTGCTCGCCTGCATGGCGACGGGCGCCGTCTGCGGCTTCCTCAATGGCTGGATCTCGACGCGCTGGAAGATACCGTCCTTCATCGTCACGCTGGGCATGCTCAACATGGCGGCTGGCGCGGCGCGCGTCGTCAGCGACAATTCCACCATCACYGGCCTGCCGCAGAGTTTCGTCGATTTCGGCAACCTGATCATCGGCGGCTTCCTGCCGTCGATCTTCCTGGTCGCGGTGCTGGTGATCGCGGCCGGCTGGTTCGTGCTGCGCTTCACCGTCTTCGGCCGCATGATCTTCGCCGTCGGCACCAATGACGAGGCCGTGAGGCTGTCGGGCCACAATCCGGATTTCTACAAGGTCGCCGCCTTCACAATCAGCGGGCTCACCGCCGGCATCGCAGCCATGGTCTATCTCCTGCGCCTCAACATCGGCAGYCCGATCGCCGGCATCGGCTACGAGCTCAACGCCATCGCTGCCGTCATCATCGGCGGCACCAGCCTCAGCGGCGGCAAGGGCTCGATCATCGGCACGCTGGTCGGCGCCTGCATCCTGCAGGTGCTTTCCACCGGATTGCAGCTGCTCGGCGTCGGCGACAATTTCAAACCCATCGTGATCGGCCTTGTCATCGTGCTCGCGGTCATCCTAGACGCGTACCGGGAGAGGCTGCTGCGGAGGATCCGCTAAGGGGCACCAGGGGCTGAAGGCCATGACGACGATTGCTGATGTCGCACGCCACGCGGGGGTGTCCGTCGCCACCGTCTCGCACGTGATGAACCATACGCGCCATGTCGAGCCGGAAACGGCCGAGCGCGTGYGCGCCGCGATCAGCGCGCTGCGCTACAGCCCGAACTCGGTGGCGCGAAGCCTCAGGCGCGGCGAGACCAAGACCATCGGCCTCTTGCTGCCCGACAATTCCAACCCGTTCTTCGCCAGCGTGGCGCGCCAGATCGAGGATGCCGGATTCGTCTCCGGCTACACGGTGATCCTGTGCAACTCCGACGGCAATGCCGAGAAGGAGGAGCGCTATCTCTCGGTGCTGATGGCCAAGAAGATCGACGGGCTGATCTTCGCCGGCTCGTCCGACCACGCGCGGGTGTTCGCCCGCCTGCTGCCCAGCGTGCCAGYGGTGCTGCTCGACCGCGAGATCCAGTCGGTCAATGTCGATTCGGTGCTGGTCGACCATGAGCATGGCGGCTACCTCGCCGGCAAACACCTGGCCGGGCTTGGTCACCAAAAGATCGGCGTCATCGGCGGGCCGCGCGATTCCAGCTCCAGCCCCGCCCGCCTGCGCGGCTTCGTGCGGGCGCTCAAGGAAGCGGGTCTCGACCTGCCGGCCTCGTCGATCGTCGATTCCGACTATCATTTCGCAGGCGGGCGCTTGGCGATGGAACAATTGATGGCGCAGGCGCCGGACATCACGGCGCTGTTTGCCTGCAACGACCTGATGGCGATGGGCGCGCTGACCGTGCTGCGCTCACGCGGATTGCGGGTTCCCGACGACATCTCGATGGTCGGCTTCGACGACATTCCCTATGCCGTCACCACCTGGCCGCCGCTGACGACGATCGCGCAGCCGGTGGAGAAGATCGGCACGCGCGCGGTGAGCCTTCTGCTCGAGAGGTTGGGCGAGCCGGCGGCGCCGTCAAGGCGCGAGGTGCTGGCGCCGGTGCTGGTGGAGAGGGAGAGCTGCGCGGCGGTGGGGTAGTGGCGGCAATTGTCGACGCCGGCGCTGGCCCCCTCTCCGTCTCGGCGCTGCGCGCCGATCCACCTCTCCCCCGCTCTGCGGGGGCGAGGAAAACGCCAATCGCCGAGGGTGCGACCTTCGCAAGCTTGGGTTCCTCGCCCCCGCCGAAGGKGGGGGAGAGGTGTCCGCGAAGCGGACGGAGAGGGGGAGGCCCTATGCGATTGGCCTCACGCCGCTGGCTCCAAGGCCGCCCTCTCCAGCATGCCGAACAGGTCGCGCGGCTCGTCGGGGTCGGCGAGCAGGTCGAGCTCCTCATAGAGGCCGGTGGCCTGGAGCTGGTCGCGGACGTAGCGCAGCGCGGAAAAGTCTTCCGTGGCGAAGCCGACGCTATCGAACAGCGTGATCTGCTCGGGCGCCTTGCGCCCTTTAACCTTCCCGGTCATCACCTGCCACAGCTCGGTCACCGGATGGTCGGCGTCGAGCTGCTGGATCTCGCCCTCGATGCGCGTCTGCGGCGGGAACTCGACGAAGATGTCGGAGCGCAAGAGGATGTCGCGGTGCAGCTCCGTCTTGCCGGGGCAGTCGCCGCCGACGGCGTTGATGTGGACGCCGGAGCCGACCATGTTGTCGGTGAGGATGGTGGCGTACTGCTTGTCGGCCGTCACCGTGGTGATGATGTCGACGCCTTCGACCGCGTCCTGGCCGGCCGCGCAGATGGTGATGTCGAAGCCCTTGCCGGCGAGGTTGCGGGCRCATTTTTCCGAGGCCGAGCGGTCGATGTCGTAGAGCCGCAGCCTGTCGATGCCGAGCAGGGCCTTGAAGGCGACGGCCTGGAACTCGGACTGGGCGCCGTTGCCGATGATGGCCATGGCGCGCGAACCCTTGGGCGCCAGGTATTTTGCCGCAACCGCCGAGGTGGCGGCGGTGCGCAGCGCCGTCAGGATGGTCATTTCGGTCAAGAGCATCGGATAGCCGGAGCCGACATCGGCGAGCACGCCGAAGGCGGTGACGGTCTGGCGGCCTTCGCGCATGTTCTTCGGGTGGCCGTTGACATATTTGAAGCCGTACATCTTGCCGTCGCTGGTCGGCATCAATTCGATGACGCCGTCATGGCTGTGCGAGGCGATGCGCGGCGTCTTGTCGAACAGCTCCCAGCGGCGGAAATCCTCCTCGATATAGGCGGCGAGCTCGGTGAGGAAGCGCTCGACGCCGATGGCGAGCACGAGCTTCATCATGCGGTCGACGCTGACGAAGGGGACGATGGCGAGGCGCGAAGGCTGGGTCATGATCAGAGGCTTCCGGAATGGCTGCGGGTCGGGCGGTCCATGATGCGGCGGCCCATCAGGCTGGCGGTGAGGTCGACCATCAGGGTGGCGGTGCGGCCGCGCTCGTCGAGGAACGGGTTCAATTCGACCAGGTCGAGGCTGGAAACGAGGCAGCTGTCGGACAGCATCTCCATCACCAGATGCGCCTCGCGGAAGGTGGCGCCGCCGGGAACGGTGGTGCCGACGGCCGGCGCGATCGAGGGGTCGAGGAAATCGACGTCGAGGCTGACATGCAGCAGCCCGTCCTCCTGCTCGACGCGGGCGAGGAAGGCGCGCAGCAAGGGCGCAATGCCGTGCTCGTCGATGGCGCGCATGTCGTGCACGGTCACGCCTGCCTCTGCGAGCGCGCGGCGCTCGGCCGGGTCGACGCTGCGCAGGCCGAGGGCGCAGATGCGGGTCGGGTCGACCGCTTGCGGCAGATCCGGGAAATAGCCCTTGAAGCCGGCCTGGCCGCTGGCATAGGCGAGCGGCACGCCGTGCAGGTTGCCGCTGGTGGTGGTGTCCAGCGTGTGGAAATCGGGATGCGCGTCGAGCCACAGCACGAAGAGCGGCCGGCCGCGTTTGGCGGCGCGACGCGCCACGCCCGATACCGTGCCGGCGGAGATCGAATGGTCGCCGCCGAGGAAAATCGGCATGGCGTCCCGCGAAGCGGCGTAGGCGGTTTCGGCGATCGCCGCCGTCCAGGCGGAGATCTCCGGCAGCGCCTTCAGCGCGAGGTTGCCGTGCGCCACCGGGCGCGCCACCGCCTTCTCGACCGCGCCCCAGTCCTCGACCTCATGGCCGAGCCCGGCCAGCACCGAAACCAGCCCCGCCGTGCGCAGCGCGCTCGGCCCCATTTCGCATCCCATTCTGCCCGCGCCGTCCTRCACCGGCGCGCCGACGATCCTGCAGCGCATGATTTTCGTAGCCTCGTGATTGATTGGCTTGATTGGATCACCGACCGCTGGCGGTTTGAATAGGYGAAATTGGCATTTCGAGAAGAATGATTTATCATCCTGGACAAGCAATTTGATCGAAGTGGGCAATCATGGATGCGCTCGACGAAAGACTGGTGACGCTGCTCAGGCACGATGCGCGGCGCAGCGTCTCCGACCTCGCCGTCGATCTCGGCGTCTCGCGCGCCACGGTGCGGGCGCGCATGGAGCGGCTGGAAAAATCCGGCGAGATCATCGGCTACACGGTGGTGCTGMGCGCCGACGCGGTCGATCAGAGAATACGCGGCGTGATGATGATCGAGATCGAGGGCCACGCCGCCGACCGTGTCGTCAAGGCGCTGGGCGGYCTCGCCGAGGTCTCGACCATCCACACCACCAACGGCCGCTGGGACCTTGTGGTGGAGCTCGGCACCGCCACGCTGACGGATTTCGACGCGGTGCTGCGCCGCATCCGGCTGATTCCCGGCATAACGGGCAGCGAGACCAGCCTGCTGCTGGCGACGCCGCGGACGACGCGGGCAAGGCTGGCGTAGTTGCCGCGGCCCGTCGCGGCTTGCCGGCGGGCTCCGCTAGCCCATCACCGTTTCGTGAGAGCCGGGACGAATGACGTTCCAAGAGCGTTAACGGCGCATGAATGTCCGCCGGGTGCTCCAAAGACCCGAGCGCCCTCCTGAAATCCAATGCTTTTGGGAGACCATGATGAGACATCTCCTCACGCCGATAGCAACCAGCTTGTTCATAGCCTCAACCGGCATGGCCTTGGCCGCCAACGTCCACACCGTGACCGGAACGACGGGCCAGCCGAACCAAACCATCGGCACCCCCGAGACGGGCGATGCCACTCCGGGCCACGCCGCCCCCGCTCCGGGTTCGGCCTTCAACCCGGACGGCAACGCGGGAACGCATTACGCAGGCGAGCAGCCGCAGAATTCGAAGAACCCGAAGAGCGTGTCGCAATATGACGTGGCAGGGTTCCAGCAATCCCATAATCATTAGGCGACCGCATCAGCATTGTGGGCACGCCGCAGCACCGGTGTGAGGCCGGGAAAGGCTCATCACACCGGCAGCCGCCTTACCAGGAATGCAGGTTCGTCAGCCGTTCGGATAATAGCCGCCGTCCGAGCCGTCGCCCATATAGGTCCCTTGGCCGGTGGCATTCTGAAGCCGCTGATCCAGGTCGTTGATCTCTCCGATCGCCGAACGGCCCCCGGTGGGCTGGATGGCATCCGCCTGCCRCATCAGGTCGCGGGCCTTGTCCTCGGAGATCTTGCCGGCCTGTCTGGCGTCGCGGATACCTTGCTTCACGCCAAGCAGCTGCTGCGTGGCGGCTCTCGTTTCCGGGGTCGCCGGCACCGACGCCGTGGTCATGGTGTCGACCTGTGCCCTATGGTGGCGGTGCACGGCATAGGCGCTCGAAAGCGGTATGGCCGCGAAGATCGAGGCGGCCGCGATGATCTTTGGGATGAAAGAACGCATGATGACATCTCCTCGTGATGGAGGAAGCGGTAAATCCGCTTTTTCCGAAACGGGCCGTCCGGTCGCGTCGTGTCGCGGTGTTAGGCCATTCACCGCCGGCGGTTCTCGGCCCTGAAACGACATATAGAGGCCACCCCGGGCGTTCAAACGGAGGTGGAACRCAAACGTTATCCGATGTGATCGGGGGTTGAATCTTGGATGCACGACCGGCGCGGCAATTCCGCAAGCCCGGAGCGTTTCACCGTTTCACGGAGACCGCTGGACCACTCTAAGCCTCGGCTTAGACCATGAGCTCGCCTTGGAACTGGAGCGCGCTTCCGCCACACGCATAGAAGACGGAACAGAGTCCGACGTTTCCGGGTTGGGCCACTGACATATCGATAAAAGCTTTAAATAGCGAGAAAACGTAACCGATCGTGGTGTCGAGAGGAACTCATTGGCCTTGCCGGCGAGTTCTTCCGCTTCCTCGCGCGTCAGGCCAAGCAGCGCCCTGTCCGGTATCTGCGCCGGGCAATCGGACCACAGGTCATAAACCATCCATTGGCCGCACGGATCCTGTAAGGCTGTGAACCTCATGGCTGTTTTGCCAGCTCTTCGTTTTGACGCAATTCCGAAACGGAAAACCGCGCTCACGCCTTYCCTGGAATTGGTCTAAGCCCCAATATAACGACTTGCGGGAATGTGCCCCGCGAGACTGCCCAGCCGGATCAAGTCCGACACTTCACGCAACATATAGTTGTCCGGCGCCTGGCAAAAGAGGCTCTACAGTCCCTTCGGCTTGCGACTCAAGTCTGAAGGGCCGCGGATACTTTGCGGATGGCCGACGTGCCTGTTGAAGGAAAATATCGCGTGAACCATGTGCTTGATCCCTTTGCGGGAGATCCGTGGGTGGAAGCTACGGCAAAGGCGCCGAGCCTGATCGCTCACACTTTCCTGAACTTGCTCTGCCGGTCCTCGCCGACGGTTCCGCGCAACTCCGGAGCGCTTTGGGCCTGGGGCTGTTTGCGGTCCTAAACGCGAAAAAGCCGCGGAGGTCCGCGGCTTTTCGTTTGCTTGATCCTCTATGAGGAAACTGGAGCGGGTGAGGCGATTCGAACGCCCGACCCCAACCTTGGCAAGGTTGTGCTCTACCCCTGAGCTACACCCGCTCACGCGGCCTCGGGCCGCAAGCCGCGCCTATATGGCCGAAGAGCGCGGCGATTGCAACAGGGAAATGACGGTCTTTTTTGCAGTGAATTTCTCCCCCCGGCGACGGCCGCCTCGAAAGCATCGAAGTGGCGCGCAACCGGGCGGATCACGAATCCGCGCGCAAAGCCGCCCCCCGCCTTTCCCGAATTGCTCCTTTCCCGGAATTGCTTCGGCGGCCTTGCCCCGACGGCATTGTTGGCCGTAAACGGCATGATCTTGTTCGACCGCGCGAGGACCGATGCCGAAGACCGAAGCCGAGCTCAACGAATTTCTCGCCGATCTCGGCATTTCCGTCTCGACGGTCAGGCACCCGCCGCTGTTCAYGGTCGCCGATTCGCAGTCCTTACGTGGCGAGATTCCCGGCGGCCACACCAAGAACCTGTTCCTCAAGGACAAGAAGGACAATTATTTCCTCGTCACCGTCGGCGAGGACGCCGTGGTCGACCTGAAGCAGATCCACCATCTGATCGGCGCCGCCAGCCGGGTGTCGTTCGGCAAGCCGGAGATGCTGATGGAGCTGCTCGGCGTCATCCCCGGCGCGGTCACCGTTTTCGGGCTGATCAACGACACGGAGGGCAAGGTGAAGGTTGTTCTCGACGAGGCGTTGATGGGCCATGACATCATCAACGGCCACCCGCTGACCAATGAGGCGACGACCTCGATCGCCGCCGCCGACCTGATCAGATTCGTCAAGGCAACCGGCCACGATCCTGTTATCTTGAAAGTCTCATAATCTTGAAAGTCAGGGCTTGATCGCCACATGGAAGGCGGTTCCGAAATCCGACAATGACGCGCCGGGCGCCGACGCCCGAGAGCGCGACCGAAAGGGCGACACGATGAGCGACAACAATCCGTATAGCGGCGCGTTCGGCGGCAATGGCGGYCAGTACGCCCAGACGGTGCAATATGGCGGCGGCGACCGCCCTAAGGTTTCGCTGGGCGACGCGCCGGCGGCGGCCGACCTGATCAAGGACACGACCACCGCGACTTTCGCTGCGGACGTCATCCAGGAATCGCGCCGCCAGCCGGTGCTGGTCGACTTCTGGGCGCCATGGTGCGGGCCCTGCAAGCAGCTGACGCCGCAGCTCGAAAAGGCGGTGCAGGCGGCCGGCGGCAAGGTCAAGCTGGTCAAGATGAACATCGACGACCATCCCTCGATCGCCGGCCAGCTCGGCATCCAGTCGATCCCGGCCGTCATCGCCTTCAAAGATGGACAGCCCGTCGACGGCTTCATGGGCGCCATCCCCGAAAGCCAGATCAATCAGTTCATCCAGAAGGTCGGCGGCAAGGGCGGCGGCGCGCCGCAGATCGCGGACGCGCTTGCGGCAGCTGCCGAGGCGCGCACGGCCGGCGACGTGCAGACCGCGGCCGACATCTATGAAGCGATCCTCGAGCAGGCGCCCGAGACGCTCGAGGCGATCGCGGGGCTGGGCGAGATCCTGTTCGACGCCGGCGACACGGAAGGCGCCGAAACCGTGCTCGCCCGGGCGCCCGAGGACAAGAAGGACGCGCCGGCGCTCGCCGCGCTGCGCGCCAAGATGACGCTGGCGGCGGAAGCGGCGTCGCTCGGCAATCCGGCCGAGTTCGAGCGCCGGCTTGCCGCCGACCCGGCTGACCACCAGGCGCGCTTCGACCTGGCGATGATCCAGAACGCGCGCGGCGAGCGCAATGCCGCCGCCGACAATCTGCTGGCGATCGTCAAGGCCGACCGGACCTGGAACGACGACGGCGCCAGGGCGCAGCTGTTGAAGCTGTTCGAGGCGTGGGGAATGACAGACGAGGCGACGCTCGCGGCACGCCGCAAGCTCTCGTCGCTGCTGTTCTCGTAATTCCAGGAAAACCCTTTCACACTTTTCCTGGAATTGCCTAGGCTTGTTTTCCGGGTGGAAGCCGAAGGTTTCCGGAGTTGCCCTCAAAGTTTTTTGCCGGCTGGCGCGGCCGGCGGGCTTGAGCGGCGGAGCGTCAGCGCCAGATAAGGGCAGGCCGGCGGTTCGCCGTTTCCATGAAACGATGAAACGCTCCAATGGAAGACGGGTTGCCGGTGCGAGAGGAGATTGCTGGGTGATGCGCTTGCCGGCATTGCTTTGGGAGGGTCGCGGTGCGCGTCGGTAACGCACTCTATCGGCTGGCCAGGGATCTGCCGACGGCAATCCCGGTGTTCCCGCTCGCCGGGGCGCTGCTTCTGCCCGGCGGCCGCATGCCGCTCAACATCTTCGAGCCGCGCTACCTGCAGATGATCGATCAGGCGATGGCCGGCTCGCGGCTGATCGGCATGATCCAGCCGAGCCTCGACGGCGCGTTGCGCGATGACGGCGAGCCGGAGCTGTGCAGCGTCGGTTGCGCCGGGCGCATCATCTCGCTCGCCGAGACGGGCGACGGCCGCTACCTGATCTCGCTGCAGGGCGTGTGCCGGTTCCGCATCGTGCAGGAGCTTGCGGCAAAGACGCCGTTCCGGCAGTGCAAGATCATGCCGTTTCTCGCCGACCTCGAGGAAGACCAGGCCGCCGCCGAGGTCGACCGGCCGGCGTTGCTCAAGGCGTTTCGCGCCTATCTGCAGGCCAACGACCTCGAGGCCGATTGGGAAAGCGTCAGCCGCGCCGAAAACGGCATGCTGGTCAACGCGCTGTCGATGATGGCGCCCTATGGACCGGCCGAGAAGCAGGCACTGCTGGAAGCGCCGGACCTGAAGACGCGCGCCGAGACGCTGATCGCCATCACCGAAATGACGCTGGCGCGCGAGGATGATGAGTTTGGGTCCAGTCTACAGTAGGTTGGGGTGATCTCATGGCGGACGGACGTGACGGACGAAAAGCCGAGGTCGATCCGAAGCTTCTTGAATTGCTCGCCTGCCCGCTGACCAAGGGGCCGCTGACCTGGGATCCCGAGCGCAGCGAGCTGGTCTCGCGCGTCGCGAAGCTCGCCTATCCGGTGCGCGACGGCATCCCCATCATGCTGCCTTCGGAGGCGCGCACGATCTCGGCCGAGGACATGCTGGCCCCACCGTCGCCACGGCTCGGCGGGCCTTCGTAGAGAGCGGCTTATAGGTGCAGCGCGACGTAAGTTGGCGATCCTTCGCGCCCCCCTCTGGCCTGCCGGCCATCTCCCCCACAAGGGCGGAGATTGGCAGCTTCGGCGCCTTGCGTATCCTGCAACGTTGGCGATTGGCGAAAGCCGGCGTGACATCTGATCTCCCCCCTCGTGGGGGAGATGTCCGGCAGGACAGAGGGGGGCGCTGTCCCGCCGACATCAAAGTTGTGCGTCGTAACGGCACACGCAATCGGGCGTCTGCCTCCCCCGTGCCGTCCTACTGAAAATTCCGCCCCTTGGGCATGACCTGTCGCGCGGCGCTCGATAGGGTCGCGACGTCCTGATGGACCGGCAGGCCACGGCTTGCGGCGGATCCAACCGGCCGTTCGGCGGGATTGTGCTCGATGACCGGGCGATTGGCGGACTCCAGCAGCACGCTCAGCCAGGAGGTCAAGTCCTCGATCCTGTCGGCGACGATGTGGATGACGTCCGATTCATGCTGCAGCTTGCCGGTGACGCGGATGAAGCGCGCGCCCATCACCACCGAGCGGAAACGGTCGAAGACGCGCGGCCAGATGATGACGTTGGCGATCGATTTTTCGTCCTCCAGCGTGAGGAAGATGGCATTGCCCTTGCCGGGACGCTGGCGCACCAGCACGAGTCCGGCGACGGAGACGCGGCGGCCGTCGCGTACCGATGGCAGGCGGGCATTGGGTGTGACGCCGGCGCGATCCAGCTTTTCGCRCAGGAAGGCGACGGGATGCGCCTTCAGCGACAGGCCGAGCGAGCGGTAGTCGTGCACGACATGCTCGCCGAGCGGCATTTTCGGCAGTTTCGTTTCCGGCTCCAGCTCGCGCAGGCCGAGCGAGGGCCGGTCGAACAGCGGCAATCTCTCGGCAGCACTCTTGCCGTCAAGCGCCCGCACTTCCCAGAGCGCCGAGCGGCGGTCGAGGCCGATCGAGCGGAACGCGTCCGCCTCAGCCAATCTTTCGATCTCGCCAACATCGAGGCCGGAGCGCAGCCAGACATCCCTGACCGACCGATAGCCGTCGCCGCGCTGCGCGACCACGGCGTCCATGCGCTCTTCGGACAGGCCCTTGATCTGGCGGAAGCCGAGCCGCACCGCATGCGCCGTCCGGATCACGCCGCGCATCGAGGCGTGGCGCTCGAGGATGCGGGACGGATCGAAGGCCGACTCTTCCAGCGTGCAATCCCAGACGGAATGGTTGACGTCGACCGCGCGCACCTCGACGCCATGGTCGCGCGCATCGCGCACGAGCTGCGCCGGCTGGTAGAAACCCATCGGCTGGGCGTTCAGGATCGCGGCGCAGAAGACATCCGGGTAGAAGGTCTTGAACCAGCAGGAAGCATAGACCAAGAGCGCGAAGGACGCGGCATGGCTTTCGGGAAAGCCATATTCGCCAAAACCCTCGATCTGCTTGAAGCAGCGCTCGGCGAATTCCTTTTCGTAGCCCCTGCCGACCATGCCGYCGATCATGCGTTGGCGGTAATTGCCGATCGTGCCGGTGCGCTTGAAGGTCGCCATGGCGCGGCGCAACTCGTCGGCCTCGCCCGGCTGGAAGCCGCCGGCGACAATGGCGATCTTCATCGCCTGTTCCTGGAACAGCGGCACGCCCARCGTCTTGCCGAGAATCTCCTTCAGCTCCGGCTTGGGATATTCAGGCTTTTCCTTCTTCTGCCGACGACGCAGATAGGGATGCACCATGTCGCCCTGGATCGGACCGGGCCGCACGATGGCGACCTCGATGACGAGGTCGTAGAAATTCTCCGGCCTGAGACGAGGCAGCATCGACATCTGCGCGCGCGACTCGATCTGAAAGACGCCGAGCGTGTCGGCTCTCTGGATCATGGCGTAGACGCGCCTGTCCTCTTCGGGAAGGGTTGCGAGCACATAAGGCCGTCCAAACGGATCCCGCGCTTCCGGGTAATGATCGGTGAGCAGGGTCAGGGCGCGCTTCAGGCAGGTCAGCATGCCGAGCGCCAGCACGTCGACCTTGAGGATCTTCACCGCATCGAGGTCGTCCTTGTCCCACTCGACCATCTTGCGCTCGTCCATCGCCGTCTTGACGATGGGCACGACCTCGTCGAGCCGGTCGCGGGTGATGACGAAGCCGCCGACATGCTGGGAAAGGTGGCGGGGGAAGCCCATGATCTCATTGGCGCGCTCCAGAACCTGACGCGACAGCGGATCGGCGCGGTCGAGGCCGCCGGCATTGGCTTCCCTTTCGCCGAGCTCGGAGGTCGACCAGCCCCAGATGGTGCTGGACAGCGCGCTGCGGACGTCCTCCGACAGGCCCATGGCCTTGGCCACCTCGCGCAGCGCCGAGCGGCCGCGATAGCTGATCACGGCGGCGGCCAAGGCGGTGCGCTTGGCGCTGTATTTCTCATAGATGTAGGCGATGACGATATCGCGTTTCTCATGCTCGAAGTCGACGTCGATATCGGGCGGCTCGTTTCGCTTTTCGGAGATGAAACGTTCAAAGAGCGTGTCGATGCGGTCAGGACCGACTTCGGTAATGCCGATGCAGAAGCAGATGATTGAATTGGYGGCCGAGCCGCGGCCCTGGCAGAGGATATTCTGGCTGCGGGCATATTTGACGATGTCGTAGACGGTCAGGAAATAGCGCGCATAGTTCAGCCGCTCGATCAGCGCGAGCTCGCTGTCGATGCGTTTCAGCACATCCTCGGGAACACCGGCCGGATAGCGCCTAGCCGCGCCTTCGCGCGCCAGCCTTTCGAGCTCGGCCTGCGGTTCCAGTCCGGATTCGGTCGGCTCGTCCGGATAATTGTATTGGAGGTCGCTGAGCGAGAAGGTCAACTCGTCGGCGAAGCGCAGCGTCTCGGCCAGCGCTTGCGGGTGACGGCGGAACAGGCGCGCCATCTCCAACGGCGGCTTCAGGTGGCGCTCGGCATTGGCGGCCAGCTCCAGCCCGACCTCGGAAACCGGCGTGTTGAGGCGGATCGCGGTGAGCACGTCCTGCAGYGGGCGGCGATCRGCGRCATGGTAGAGCACGTCGTTGGTCGCCATCAGCGGGACACGCGCATGGTCGGCCATCGCCGCCGCCTGCTCGATACGGAAGCGGTCGTTGCCGCCATAATCCGGCGCTACGGCAAGGCGGAGCGCCATGCCGAAGCGATCCTTAAGCCGGCTAATAAATTCCAGATTGCCTTCCGCGCCACCGGACAGATCGGGCAGGATCGCCAGCGACATTCGATCGCCCCATTCGAGCAGGTCGTCAAGCTTGAGCAGCGTTGCGCCCTTCTCGGTCTCGTCGCGCAAATTGGCCTGGGTGAGCATGCGGCAGAGATGCCCCCAGCCCTGGCGGTCGCGGGGATAGGCGAGGATGTCCGGCGTGCCGTCGCCGAACACCAGGCGGCAGCCGGGATGATAGGCCATCTTCTCCACCTTGGCCTGCTGCCAGGCGCGCACGACGCCGGCGACCGTGTTCCTGTCGGCAAGGCCGATCGACGAAAAACCGTAGAATTTCGCCGTGACCACCAGCTCCTCCGGCTTGGAGGCGCCGCGCAGGAAGGAGAAATTCGAGCTTATGCCGAACTCGGCATAGGGGATGGCGGTCAGCGCGTTCATGCGAACACCCCATGCATGTACCAGCGCGGCGGTGCGGCCTGGGGCGCGCTGCTGTAAAGACCCTGGCGGTAGAGCCAGTAGCGGCGCCCTTCGCTGTCCTCGATGCGGTAATAGTCGCGGGTCGGCGTTTCCTCCTCGCCGGGCAGTTGCCGCCACCATTCGGCGGCGATGCGTTCAGGGCCTTCGGCGCGGGCGACGCGGTAGAGCGCGCGCCGCCAGCGGAAATTCATCGGCGGTCCCTCGGGGATCTCGGTCGCCGGCACCTCGATCGGCTCGGGCGAGCGGAACAGGCGCACCGGCCGCTCCGGCGGATAGACGGTCATCGGGGGCGCCGCCCGGCCGGCCGCCGGCGCGCGCCGTTGCGGCGCTTCGGCGAAAGGCACTGTCTTGACGGCGCGTTCCGGCAGATGGCTTTCGACGACAACGGGTTTCAAAACGGCGGCCTCGCCGAGGCGGGCGCGAACGCGGTCGGCGAACAGCGCGATGTCGGCGTCATCATCGTCGGCCTCGCCGGTCAGGTCGCCCTGGGTCAAGTCGAAGGCGGCGACCGACAGCACGGACAGCCGCACGAGGTCGAAGCCGAAGCCGGCGTCGATGCTCTGCTCCAGCGCGGTCAGCCGCTCGTGGAACAGTCTTTGGATCAGTCGCGGCTCGCGCATCGGACGCGAGGTGCCGACGGCGATGYGGCTGACGGCGCCGTCGACGCGGAAGAGAAGCAGCGCCAGCGTCCTTGCGCCTTCGCCGCGGCGCTCGAGATCGGTCTTCAAGGCGATCGCCAGCCGGCTCACCAGCCGCTCGATGTCGTCGGTGAGCATGACCGGCTCGGCAAGATGGCGCTCGACCGAGAGCGGCGCGACGGGAAGGCGCGGCGACACGGCCTCATCGAGACGGCCGAGCGCCTGGTCGAGGCGCAGAAGAAGAGAGGCGCCGAAGCGGCGGGCGAGCGGCGCGCGGGGTGCTGCCATCACCGCGCCGGCGGTGCGCAGGCCCACACTTTCCAGGCCGGTACGGGTCTCCGGCGCGATGCGCAGCGCCGACAGCGGCAGCGGCGAAAGCAGCGCCTCCTCCTCGCCGCCGGCCACGATGCGGTCGCCATGGAAGCGCGCTGCCGCCCAGGCGGCGCCCGGCGTGGAGGCGAGGCCTGCGCGGACATCGAAACCCTGCTGGAAGAAGCGGGTGAGAATCTCGTCCTGCATGGCGCGCTCGCCGCCGAACAGATGCGTGCAGCCGGTGACGTCGAGGAACAGCCCGTCCTCGGCGTCGATCGCCACCAGCGGCGTGTAGCGGTCGCACCAGTCGGCAAGGCCTTCGAGCAGGCGGCGGTCGGCTTCCGGGTCGGCCTCGACCACATCGATCGAAGGATGCATGGCGCGGGCATCGGCAATGCCCATGCCACGCTTCAATTTGAGCGCCTCAGCCCGCTCGTCGAGGGCTGCGATGCGCTGGGTGTTGTTGTCGCGATGGCTGATCACCAGAGGCAGATGATGCGAGGGCCGGGAACGCCAGGACCGCCCCAGACGCTGACGCAGGATCCGCTCCGCGCTGAGATGCGGGAACCACAGCGACAGAATTCTCTGTTCTTTCTGCAAAAGCGTGCTCATTTGGGTTCCACTCCAGTGTGAATTGTCCGGGCAGGGCCGTGCGGCTCTTGCCGATATCGACTTTGAAGGCGGGGCGGCCGATCGAGCCGGCGAGCGGCCCGGCGACCGTCTCGCGGCTGGCCGCCGGCGCTGCCGAAACGATGAGGCGCACAGGGGCGGCGGTGGGGTCGGCCGCGCCGGCCTGGCGCAGCAAAAGCACCGGCCTGCCGGCATTTTGCGCCCGCGCGTGCAACCGCCGCGTGGCGGTGAGGTCGAGCCGTTGCGGACTGCCGCGGATCTCGAGGATGACCGCGGCGAAGGCGGTCATGCGGGCGGCCTCCTCGGCGATCCACAGCGCGTCGAGCAGCTTCGGCGCCTCGGAAAACAGCAATTGCTCCGGCTCGATGCCGAACAAAGCGTGAAGGCCTCTGGCATAGGGAAGGCCTGCCTCGTGGAAGATTTCCGCCGTGCCGACCCAGAGAATCGGCAGGCCCTGCCTTTCCTTGAGGATCAGGCTCACGAGCGACAGCGCGAAGCCGGCGACGGTGCCGGCATCGCGGGTCTCCAGGCCATGGATCTCGCTGAGCGCCGCCCTGGGCAGGCCGCCGCCAAGGGCGGTGTCGAGGCGTTCGATGCCGGTGCGCAGGAAGGCGTCCGCCGCAGCCACGGCGAGRCCACGCCGGACAAGCGTCATGTCCAACCTGGCAGCATCGAGAGGCGCGCCAGGCGCCGGCGCCTGCAGGCGCTCGGGCAGCGTTCCTTCGATCTTCGCGATCTGGCGGCGCAGGGCAAAAACAGTGTCCCGCGCCACGGCGCTCATCGCCATGACGTTCACTTCCGCAGCAATTGTTCCTGTTATGTTCTTATAGATTCCAGAGGGCCCCGGAAGAGTCAAGCGGAGTCACAAGGAATTTATTCCTTCACTCTTTACCCTCGGGAAAGCCCGCCAGCCGGCTCATTTGCCTCTATCGGCGCGAAAGCCTATATGCCTGGATCAAAGGACATTTCATGGCCCGCATCTACAAGACCCGCACCTGGCACGACCAGCTCTCGCCGTCGATGGACGAGATGGAGCTTCTGGCGCTGGAGACCTATGCCCATCTGCCGGAAGAGTTCCGCCAGCTCACCGGCGAGATCGTCATCCAGATCGCCGATTTTCYGACCGACGAGATCATGGACGACCTGTCGCTGGAGACGCCCTTCGACCTGCTCGGCCTGTTCGAGGGGCGCGGCATCGCCGAGCGCTGGAACCCGCAGACCGGCGAGGGGCCGAACCGCATCACGCTCTACCGCCGCGCCATCCTCGACTACTGGGCCGAGAACGAGGAGACGCTGGGCGACATCGTCACCCATGTGCTGATCCACGAGATCGGCCACCATTTCGGCCTGTCGGACGATGACATGGAGCGGATCGAGGAGGCGGCCGAGCAGGCGGCAGCGGGCTAAAGCACCTCGTCATCCGCATCGTTCTTCGCGGCGACTCCCCCTCATCCGGCCGCTTCGCGRCCACCTTCCCCGGTGGGGAGAAGAGGTTGGCGCCGGCGCCGACCGCCTCCTCTCCCCTCGGGGAGAGGTCAGCCGAGCGAAGCGGAGGCTGGGTGAGGGGGCGTCGCCTACCAGTCGCTGAGCTTGGTGTCGGCCGTGTATTCCTGGCCTTCGACATCCTTCACCACGGCCTGGCCGCAGCGCATCGACTTGGTCTTCTTGTCATAGGCGTAGGTCGGCGAGCCGAACAGGTGCCAGCCCTTGTTCAGCGCCGCCGTCACCTTGTGGCAGAAGGTGGCGTCGTCCGGGCCGGTGAGGAAGCGGTAGAGTTTCATGGATCTGTCCTGTCGTGCCTAAGCTGTTATGACCGGGCGGAAAGCCGGGCCTGAAAACGCGCCCGGCGCATCATGCGCCGATGATCGCGGCCTTCGCCAGAAGTTTCTCGGCTTCCGCCAGATGCAGCCGCTCGACCATCTTGCCATCCAGCGCAATCACCCCCTTGCCGGCATTTTCGGGCTGCGCGAACGCATCCCGGATGGCGCGGGCCCCGGCCAGCGCCTCCGCCGACGGCGAAAAGGCGCGGTTCGCCGGCTCGATCTGGGCAGGGTGGATCAGCGACTTGCCGTCAAAGCCCATGGCGGCGGCCTCGGCGCATTCGCGGGCAAAGGCGTCGAGGTCGCGAAAATCATTAGCGACGCCGTCGATGACGTCGAGGCCGCCGGCGCGAGCGGCGAGCACCAGCTGCATCAGCCAGGGCATCAGATAGCGCCGGTCCGCCAGGATGCCGGTCGCCTTCACCAGGTCATTCGTTCCGGTAACGAAACAATTGAGGCGTGCCGCCGGATCGCGGCCAAGCTCGGCGATGGCGCCGATGTTGAGCAGCGCTCTGGGCGTCTCGACCATCGCCCATAGTTTCACGCTGTCCGGCGCGAAATTGTCGTCGAGCAGGTCGCCCGCTTCCAGGATGTCGCGCGGCGTGCCGATCTTGGGCAGTAGAATGCCGTCGGGCTCGGCCTTGGCCACGGCCAACAGGTCGTGGGTGCCCCATTCGCTGGCCAAAGGATTGATGCGCACCACCATCTCGCAGCGCCGTTCGGGGCGCGCAGCCAGGATGCCGGCGACCTTGTCGCGCGCGGCCTTCTTGTCGGCGGGCAGGACGGCGTCCTCGAGGTCGATGATTATGGCGTCGCAGGCAAGYGAGGCGAGCTTGGCGAGCGCCTTGTCGTTCGAGGCGGGAATGTAAAGCACCGAGCGGCGCGRGCTGTAGGGTTCTTGGGCCATGGCCGATCTATGCCGGGTGATGGCGGGCGAGGCAAGGTGAGTCCCTCGAGGGCAGGACAATCGCATAGGGCAGCGCCAGCCCCCTCTCCGTCTCAGCGCTGCGCGCCGAGCCACCTCTCCCCCACTTTGTGGGGGCGAGGAAACGCCAATCGCCAAGGTAGCGCCCTTCGCAGCTTGGGTTCCTCGCCCCCGCCTTTATGGCGGGGGAGAGGTGGCTCGGCGAAGCCGAGACGGAGAGGGGGAGCTCCCTGTGCGATTGGCCTGTCTCTCAAGGGGCTGGCCTGCACGAAAACTGCAAACCCTTGCGGAAAACCTCCTCCAATCCGCCGCGCCCTTACCGCGCCCGTCGGTGACAAGGCCGCCATGCAAACGCCACATACATCCCGCTGGTCGCTGCCGCGCCGGCTCCGCAATGAAGGCTGGTGGCTCGTCGAGCCGCAAAGACTGCGCGTCGCGGCGGATGTCCTACTTTTCGCCCCAAGGTCGCGCCACGTGGYGGGCACGCCGAGGACGGTCCGGCGATGAGGCTCGTTGCCCCTTGTCCCGACACAGCTCCCGGCCGAAAACAATTTCGCACTTTTCCTTGGAATTGCTCTAATCCTGCCGTCACCCAAGCTTACCCRCCGGGCTATTGATCGATGCCGCACCACATCCTCGTCGCCGACGACGACCCRCATATCCGCGAGATCATCTGCTTCGCGCTGGAAAAGGCCGGCATGAAGACGGCCGCCGTCGCCAATGGCGCGGCGGCGCTCCAGGCGGTCGAGCGCGGCGCGCCCGACCTCATCGTGCTCGACATCGGCATGCCGGAGATGGACGGACTGGAGGTGTGCCGGAGGCTGAGGCAAAAATCCGACGTGCCGGTGTTGTTCTTGTCCGCGCGCGACGAAGAGATCGACCGCATCCTCGGACTGGAAATGGGCGGCGACGATTATGTGACCAAGCCGTTCAGCCCGCGCGAGCTGGTCGCCCGGGTCAACGTCATCCTGCGGCGGGCGCGGCCCGCGCCGGTCGAAGAGGAAGCCGATGACCATGCGTTCGCGCATGGCAAGCTCATGCTTGTCCCGGCAAGCCATGCGGCGAGCTTCGACGGCAAGCCGCTCACCTTGACGGCGATCGAATTCGCGATCCTGAAGGGCTTCCTCGCCCGGCCGCAGCACGTGCTCGGCCGCGACGCGGTGATGGCCAATGCCTATGCCTCCAACATCCATGTCTCGGAACGCACGGTCGACAGCCACATCCGCAACGTGCGGGCCAAGCTGGCGGCGGTCGGCTGCCTCGACGCGATCGCGACGGTGCATGGCGTCGGCTTCCGGCTCGGCCGATGCGGTGGTTGAGCAAGGAAAGGTGGCGGCCGCGGCTCGCCACCGTCGTCATCGCCATCCTGATCGTGGTCATGGCGCTGCCGCTGGTCGGGCTCTTCTTCTTCCGGCTCTATGAGAACCAGCTGATCCGCCAGACCGAGGGAGAGCTGATCGCGCAGGGCGCGGTGGTCGCGGCCCTTTATGCTCAGGAGGTGCGCGCGGCCGGTATTCCCCAGGACAGGCTGGGTTCGCCGATCTCGGCCGATCCGGCGCGGGACAACAACTATCCCTATGATCCGATCGAGCCGCGGCTCGACCTCGCCTCCGACGATGTCATGCCGATGCGCCCCGCGGCGCTTCCCGCCACCCCCGATCCGGCCTTCGCGGCCATCGGCGCCCGGCTCGACGGTATCCTCGACGAAACGCAGAAAACGACGCTTGCCGGCTTCCGCCTGCTCGATCCGCACGGCGTGGTGATTGCCGGCGGCGACGAGGTCGGCCGGTCGCTCGGCGATGTCGAGGAGGTGCGGACCGCGCTTTCCGGCGCCTATGCCAGCGAACTGCGCCTGCGTATCCCCGACCAGCCGGCACCGCCGCTCTATTCGGTCAGCCGCGGCACCAGGGTGCGCGTCTTCGTCGCCATGCCGGTCGAGCTCGATGGCCGGGTCGCGGGCGTCGTCTATCTGTCGCGGACGCCGAACAACATCGTCAAGCACCTCTATGGCGAGCGCGGCAAGGTGACGTTGGCGGCGATCACCATCGTCGGCGGCACGCTTCTGATCGCACTGGTGTTCATCCGCACCGTCAGCCGGCCGATCTACGCGCTGATCGATCGCACGAAGCGCATCGCCGCCGGCGACCGCGACGCGATCAGGCCGCTCGCCCATCACGGCACGCGCGAGATGGCGGCGCTGTCGGCCGCCTTCCTCGACATGGCGCAAAAACTGCAGGCGCGCTCCGACTCGATCCAGACCTTCGCCACCCATGTCTCGCATGAGCTGAAATCGCCGCTGACGGCGATCCAGGGCGCGGCGGAGCTGCTCAGGGATTCCGGCGGCGCGATGGACGAGGCCGAGCGCAAGCGTTTCTCCAACAACATCRTCACCGATGCCGGACGGCTCAATCTGCTGGTGCGGCGGCTGCTCGACCTGGCGCGCGCCGAAAACCTGGAACCGAGCGGCGAAAGCACGACGCTTCATGCGGCGCTGGCGTCGTTGCCGATCGACACGAGGCTGGAAGCGCGGCTCGAGGGCGGCGGCGATATCAGGCTCGGCATCTCGGCCGAGAATCTCGGCATCGTGCTTGCCAATCTCATCGACAATTCGGCAAGGCATGGCGCCCGGCAGGTGGCGATCCGTGCCTCGGCCGATGGCGAGCGCGCGTCGGTCCAGATCGGCGACGATGGCGACGGCATCTYGGCCGCCAACCGCGCCAGGATTTTCGAGCCGTTCTTCACCACAAGGCGCGAATCCGGCGGCACCGGCATGGGGCTCGGCATCGTGCTGGCCCTCCTGAAAGCGCATGATGGCACGATCAGGCTGGTTGACTCCGAGCGCGGCACGCGCTTCGAGATCGATCTGCCGGCTGCGTGAACGCGCGGCGGCTTTCTACGCAATTCCGGGCGTTGGAATTGCTCTGGATCGGAGAAAAAATGCGCTACGACATCGTCATCATCGGCGGGGCCATCGTCGGGTCCTCGGTCGCCTATTACCTGCGCGAGGAAGGCTTTACCGGCTCGATCGCGCTGATCGAGCGCGATCCGCAATTCTCCCACGCGGCGACGACCTTGTCGCTAGCCTCGATCCGCCARCAATTCTCGATTCCGGAAAACATCCGCCTGTCGCAGTTCACGCTGAACCTGTTCCGGCGGCTGAAGGAGACTTTTGGTCCCGATGCCGATATCGGCTTTCGCGAGGGCGGCTATCTGATCCTCGCCGGCGAGGCCGGGCTGCCGATCCTCAAGGCCAATCACGCGACTCAGGTCGCCGAGGGCGCCGATATCCTGCTCGAGGACGCCGGGCAGCTGGCGCGCCRCTTTCCCTGGCTGTCGGTCGAGGATGTTTCCGCGGGAGCCTTTGGCCGCAGCGGCGAGGGCTGGTTCGACGCGCATGCGCTGCTGACGCTGTTCCGCAAGGCGCTGCGCGACAAGAGGATCGATTTCATCACGGCTTCCGCCACCGGCATTTCGCGCGACGGCAATCGCGTCACCGGTGTCAGCCTCGACAATGGCGAGACGCTCGAAGCCGGTATCGTCGTCAACGCCGCCGGGCCGAATGCCGGCAGGGTCGCGGCTTTTGCCGGGCTCGAGCTGCCGGTCGAGCCGCGCAAGCGCAACGTCTTCGTCTTCGAGGCGCGCGAGAAATATGCCGACATGCCGCTGCTGGTCGATCCAAGCGGAATCTATGTGCGGCCGGAGGGCTCGGTCTACCTCACCGGCGGCGCCGAGCCGGAGGAAGGCGATGTCGCGCCCGACCCGAAGGATTTCGACGTCAACTGGCCGCTGTTCGAAGAGGTGATCTGGCCGACCTTGGCCACCCGCATCCCGGCCTTCGAGGCGATCAAGCCGACGCGCGCCTGGGTCGGGCATTACGACTACAACACGCTCGACCAGAACGGGGTGATCGGGCCGCATCCGGAGGTCGAGAACTTCCTGTTCGCCAACGGCTTCTCCGGCCACGGCCTGCAGCAGGCGCCGGCGGTGGGCAAGTCGATCGCGGAGCTTGTCATGCATGGCGGGTATCGCACGATCGATTGCACGGCGTTCGGCTATGAGCGGGTGGCGCAAGGAAGGGCGTTCCGGGAGCTGAATGTGATTTAGCGCCAGCGCCCCCTTCCCCCCTTGTKGGGGAAGGTGTCGCCGAAGGCGACGGATGAGGGGTGCTCCAGGGAAAGCCGACGTCTCACTCCGCTGGAACACCCCTCATCCGTCTCGGCGCTAGCGCGCCGATCCACCTTCTCCCACAAGGGGAGAAGGTAAGGCCGCGCTAAGCGACCCGTCCTCCCTCACCCAAAATACTCCTGTAGCCACCCAAGCACGCGCGCCCAGCCTTCGGCATGTTCCGCCGCGGCGTCGGGGAAACCGGCGAATCCGCCGTGGCAGATAGTGAGCCGCGTGCCGTCGCCGATCRCCTCAAGCAGATAGGCTACGGTCGTTTCCTTGCGGCCGAGCGCCGGATGGTCCCAGTCGTAGCGCCTTGTCTGGACGATCCGGCGCGGCATCTCGATTTCGAGGAATTTTCCGCTGGCGGGCAGGCGTCTGCCGTCGGCGGTCTGTACCGTGACGTTCCAGCCGCCGTCGACGCGAAGATCGGCGTTCCACCCGGTCATCCGGTAAGTGTCGGCCGAACCCCACCAGCGCTCGACCTCCCCGGTGATCAACGCGGCAATGACCCGGTCCGGCGAGGCGGGAAGCTCGGCCGAGGCCATGACCGTGTCCGCGTTCGCCATGGCCTGCGGCAAGGACAATTGCAGCATCGCATRCGCCTCCGGTAAAATTGTCCGAAACGAAGCTTTTCTTACGTAATTCCGGGCGGGTGGTTACGGCGAAGTCGCCGAACCCAAACCGTTTCACACTTTTCCTGGATCTTGCTCTAGCCCTTTGACGGCGGGCGCTCGAAACCCTTGCCGGTCTCGAGCAGGCTCTTGAGGCTCGCCAGCACCAGCGGCCAGCCCTTGGAGACGTTCGCAATCAGCCTGTGCGGGCCGTCGGCCTCGTGGATGACGGCGAGCTTCATCAATTCGCCGTCGGGCTCGATGGTGAAGGTGCAGCGCGTGTAGCCGTCCTCCTTCACCTCGGGCATCCATTCGTTGCGCCATTTGATGACCAGGCGTTTTGGCGGGTCGATCTCGAGGATCTCGCCCGAGTCGGCAATGCGGCCATCCGGGAACATCAGCTTCCAGCTCGAGCCGACCTTCCAGTCGCTCTCCTGATAGGAGCAGAGGAAGAACTGCCGGTTGAATTCGGGATCGGTCAGCGCCTGCCAGAGTTTTTCAGGCGTCGTGCGGATGTAGGTGACATAGACGAAGCTGTTCTCGCTCACGGCTCTTCCCTTTCAAGACGTTGCTTCAGGTCGCTCAATGCACTGAGCCGATGGCGCTCGAACTTGCCGATCCAGYGCTCGGCGATCTCGTTGATCGGAACGGGGTTGAGGTAGTGCTCCTTCTCGCGGCCGCGGCGCATGGTGGTGACGAGGTTGGCCTCCTCGAGGATCGCCAAATGCTTGGTCACCGCCTGGCGCGTCATATCCATGTGCTCGCAGAGCGCGTTCAGCGTCTGCCCGTTCCGGGCATGGAGACTGTCCAGCAATTGCCGGYGGGTCGGGTCGGCCAAAGCGCGAAAGACGGCATCCATGCTCATGGCTTTAATATGCAACCATTTGGTTGCATGTCAAGCCGCACAACAGGACCAGGCGATCACTTGCCGGTGAATGGCGTCAGCGCTTGCGGGAGAACCAGAAGGCGTCGGTCATGCGCGTCATGCCGATGCGCTCGTAGAAGCCGACGGCGTCGGGCATCGAGATCAGGCTGATGGCGACCGAAGGGCCGAGCTGGCGCTGCGCCTCGTCCATCAGGCCCTTGCCGACGCCGAGCCCTTGCGCCGCCTTCGAGACGGCGAGGTCGGAAATGTAGCAGACCCATGAGAAGTCGGTCATGCCGCGCGCCACGCCGACCAGTTGCCGGTCCGGCCGGTCGAGCCGCGCGGTCAGCACCAGGTTGGCGTTGTCGAGCATCGTCTGCAGCCGGGCCTCGTCGTCGACGGGCCGCACCTTGCCGAGGCCCGACTCCACCAGCACGTGGCGGAACTCGGCGACATCGAGCTTGGGCTCGCTTGCGTAGAAGACTTTGGAAGGACTAGCCATGGYCGCAGACTGCACCAGCCGGCCACAATTTCGAAGTCGTTTTTTGAGGTGTCCAATCCCTCCGCAAGCCATGCCCCGCCATTGGCCCAAGGACCGTGCACGAACAGTTGCCTTTCATTTGCCGCCGGCTTTGTGTAAACCGTCCCGCAAAATTCCCCGCAGGCCAAGAAGACGGGCAGGTAACCATGGACAAATTCACCAAGCTCACGGGCGTCGCCGCGCCAATGCCGATCGTCAATGTCGACACCGACATGATCATCCCGAAGGATTATCTCAAGACGATCAAGCGCACCGGGCTCGGCACCGGCCTGTTCGCCGAGATGCGCTACAATGAGGACGGTTCGGAGAACCCGGATTTCGTGCTCAACAAGCCGGCCTACCGCAAGGCGCAGATCCTGGTCGCCGGCGACAATTTCGGCTGCGGCTCGAGCCGCGAGCACGCGCCCTGGGCGCTGCTCGACTTCGGCATCCGCTGCGTGATCTCGACCTCGTTCGCCGACATCTTCTACAACAACTGCTTCAAGAACGGCATCCTGCCGATCACCGTCAGCCCGGAAGACCTCGACAAGCTGATGGACGACGCCTCGCGCGRCTCCAACGCGACGCTGTCGATCGATCTGGAAGCCAAGGAAATCCGCGGTCCGGACGGCGGCGTGGTCAAATTCGACCTCGACGACTTCAAGCGCCATTGCCTCTTGAACGGCCTCGACGACATCGGGCTCACCATGGAGAAGGCCGGGGCCATTGCTTCCTTCGAGAAGAGGAATGCCGAGCAGCGCCCCTGGGCCTGAGACTATTTGGAAATTCTACTCCGGCGGCCATCTGCCGGCGGTTTCTGCGCTTCCGGTGCTCACGGACCCAAATGTCCGCTCCGCTCCGGTTCTCGAAACCACCACCATATGACTCGCCGGAGCGAATTTCGAAACAGTCTCTGAGCGGCACGACTACAATCGATAACCCCGCCGTCGCCGGCTGGGCTCGCGACTGAGTGGAGGGGACCGTCATGACACGTTCGCTTCTGGCTGCTTCGGTGGCAGTCCTTCTCGCTACGGTCGGCGCCAATGCCCAGACCACCGCGCCGGCCCCGCARCCGGCACCCGCAACCTCCGACCAGCCCGCCGCCGATCAGGGCGCATCCGACCAGGCTGCGCCGGATGACGACAAGCAGGCGCCGATTCCATTCGAGGGCGGGCAACTCACCATCACCCAGYCGGAGCAGGACGGCGAGAAGGTGCTGTCCTATGACGGCAAGCAGCTTGCCAGCAATTACGACGTCTTCTTCGACAAGATCGTCAAGATCGGCGACGTAAACGTTGCGCTGGTCGATGTCGGCGACGGCGRCAACCAGTGCGGGCCGGCCAAGGTCATCGTCTGGAAGAAGGACAGCGAGATCCAGACCACCACGGTCGAGCAGGACGAATGCGGCGCGCCGCCGGCCGCCGTCTCCGACGACGCCATCTATTTCGTGCCCTATCTGCTGCCGGGCGATTCCAAGCCGGCGCTGCAATGGTCGCCCACGGAAGGGCTGACGACCTCCGGCAACCTGACCTACACGCCCGAGCCCGGCACCGATTGGAAGGATGTCGATCCGTCGAAATACGACAACATCATCGACGCCTTCCACAACGAGGCCGTCTACAAGGCCGGCCAGGCGCTCCTGGGCGACGACATGCCCGACATGGCGACCAGCCTTCTGGTCGGCGGCGGCACCGAAAAGACCGAGTCGGGCGCCTTCTACGCCACCGGCTGCRTGCCGCATGACTGCGGCGGCAATGACGGCTTCATGGCGGTCGATCCCGCCAAGCAGAAAGTCTATTTCGCCCGCCGCGGCGACAATGGCGATCCGCAGGCCTGGCCGCCGCTGAAGGACTGGCCGGACGATATCAAGAAGGCGTATGAGGATGCGCAGGGGAACTAGGGGTTCGRCACGGCGACGGCCCTCTCCCTTCGTCATCCACGGGCGGAGCGACGCGAAGCGGAGCGCAGACCCGAGGATCCATTCCGTGACCGCTGCCGTAGAGTGCGAGGGTCCAGAATTCTGCACCGCTGGGCGCCGCTTCAGCGTAACGGCATGGATTCCAGGGTCTGCGCGCGTCGCTTCGCTCCTTGCTCCGCCCTGGAATGACGACGGGAGGGGCGGCTATCGCTAATCTCCGAGGCTGGCGCTCGCCTCGTGACAATGCTTCGCATTGCTTGGCCCACGACCAGCCGAGCCTCTTTTGCTAGATGCAGGCCCGCAACCAACAGCGAGGCCCCCCATGCGCAAGCTCATCTCAACCGGTTYCCCCTTCGAGAAGACCGCCGGCTATTCGCGCGCGGTGGTGCAGGGCGACTGGTGTTTCGTCTCCGGAACGACCGGCTACGACTATGCCACCATGACCATGCCCGACACAGTCGAGGCGCAAACGCGCAACTGCCTCGCCACCATCGCCAAGGCGCTCGCCGAGGGCGGCTTCGACATGGCCGACGTGGTGCGGGCGCATTACTATATCACCGACCAGGCCTATGTTGACGTGGTGTTCCCGATCCTCGGCGAGACGTTCGGCGACATCCGCCCGGCGGCGAYGATGATCGTGTGCCAGCTGAACAAGCCGGAGATGAAGATCGAGATCGAGGTGACGGCGCTCAGGCGCACGGCCTGAGGATCGGCCCATGGTGAAGGTCAGGCGCATCGTCGCCAATATCGAAACACCCGACATTGCCGCGGCCAAGCGCYTTTACCAGGACGTGCTCGGACTTGATGTCCTGACGGATCAAGGCTGGATCCCCACTTGCGGCTCGGCCGAGACCATGACGGTGCAGGTGAGCTTCATGGCCGAGGGCGGGTCGGGCACGCCGGTGCCGGACCTGTCGATCGAGGTCGACGATGTCGACGCGGCGCTTGCGGGCATGAAGAAGGCCGGCTTCGTCGTCGAATACGGCCCGGCCGACGAGCCTTGGGGCGTGCGGCGCTTCTATGTGCGCGATCCGTTCGGGCGCTTGGTGAATATTTTGGCGCATCGGTAGGTGGGGCTCCTCGCCCCACGAAGTGGGAACGAAGTGGGGAGAGGTGGCTCGGCAAAACCGAGACGGAGAGGGGAGCACCCTACGAAGGCCCTCTCTCCGTCCGCTTCGCGGACACCTCTCCCCCGCTTTGCGGGGGCGAGGAACCCAAGCTTTCGAGAGGTCCCCTTGCGCGGCAAGCGTTCGCCGTTTAGCAAGGCGCCGGTTCAATTTCTCTCACCGGACGGTTCTCCATGGCTTCGAAAAATCTCTTCCTGCTCGCCGGCGACGGCATCGGCCCCGAGGCCATGGCCGAGGTGAAGAAGTTGATCAAGGCCATGAACGACAAGCTCGGCAGCGGTTTCGCCACCGACGAGGGGCTGGTCGGCGGCTGCGCCTATGACGCGCATGGCGCGGCGATCTCGGATGCCGACATGGYGAAGGCGATGGCGGCGGATGCGGTGCTGTTCGGCGCCGTCGGCGGGCCGAAATGGGATGCCGTGCCTTACGAGGTGCGCCCCGAGGCTGGGCTCTTGCGCCTGCGCAAGGACATGGAGCTGTTCGCCAATCTCAGGCCCGCGATCTGCTATCCGGCGTTGGCCGCGTCCTCCTCGCTCAAGCAGGAGGTGGTCGAGGGCCTCGACATCTTGATCGTGCGCGAGCTCACCGGCGGCGTCTATTTCGGCGAGCCGAAGCAGATCATTGATCTCGGCAACGGCCAGAAGCGCGGCATCGACACCCAAGTCTACGACACATTCGAGATCGAGCGCATCTCGGGCGTCGCCTTCGAATTGGCCCGCACGCGCCGTAATCACGTCACCTCGATGGAAAAGCGCAACGTCATGAAGTCGGGCGTGCTGTGGAACGAAGTCGTCTCCCAGACACACAAGGCGCGCTATTCCGACGTCAAGCTCGACCACATGCTCGCGGACGCCGGCGGGATGCAGCTGGTGCGCTGGCCGAAGCAGTTCGACGTCATCGTCACCGACAATCTGTTCGGCGACATGCTGTCCGACATCGCCGCGATGCTAACCGGCTCGATCGGCATGCTGCCGTCGRCCTCGCTCGGCGCGCCGGATGCCAAGACCAAGAAGCGCAAGGCGCTCTACGAGCCGGTGCACGGCTCGGCGCCCGACATCGCCGGCAAGGGCATCGCCAACCCGATCGCCATGATCGCCTCCTTCGCCATGTGCCTGCGCTATTCCTTCGGCATGGTCGCCGAAGCCGACAAGCTGGAAGCGGCCATCGCCGCCGTGCTCGACGACGGCCTGCGCACCAAAGACATCTTCTCGGCCGGCATGAAGGAAGTCGGCACCACAGAGATGGGCGACGCCATCATCGCCAAGTTCTTCGGCTGATCGATGCGCCCGTTCCGCAGCTGCAACCCCAGGCGGCTTTCATCCTCTGTCAAACCTGGATAGAAGCGGCAAATCGCTTCGTCGTCTCTGGGGCAATGTCCAAGAAGAAATCGGTGCCGTCGCCAGACGGTGCGGAAGAAACCGCCGACAAGAAACGGCAAATCTRCATCGACGCGACCGGCCTGCTCGCGTGGCGCGGCGCGCTGGCCGGCATCCAGCGGGTCGAGGACTTCATGATCAGGGCGGCGCTGTCCGACCTCGATCCCGTTATCGAGGTGGTGACGCTGGACCTTTCCAGCCGTCGCTTCCGGCCGCTCGAGAATTTCGAGATGGAGAAGCTGGGCATCCATGAGATCGCGCCGTTCCGGCTGCGGCCCAGGCGCAGACGCCTTGCGGCTTTGCGGAGCGCTTTCGACATGGTGCGGCGCTATCCGATGGCGAAAAGAGAAGCGGATCGGCAGCTCGCGAGCGTAGTGAGCGAAGGGCGCCCGGGCCTGATTTGCGCAATGTTGAGAGTGATGTTGCGCGCCTACCGTCTTTGGCGGCGTGGTGGCCTGATTGCCGGCCTGTTTCGTCCAGGCACCGCTGACGGGGACGAGGAACCAGGCTCTGCGAAGATTTTGATCAGCAACTATGTCATGGTCGGCAAAACGGCGGCTGAGCTCACCCGCCAAAGGACCAGCACGGCCTTCCTGTGCCACGACATGATCCCGACGATACGGCCGGACCTTGTCGGCAACGGCAGGATGCGATCGGTCTTCGGGCCAAATCTGGAGGCACTTGTGCGTTCCGGGGCGGCGGCTTTCTGCACTTCCAATGCCGCGGCAGAGATGCTTGGTGACCACATGCGCAGGGCCGGCATCCATCTGCCGGCCGTGCATCGCTTCCCGATGCCTTCCTTGCTTCATGAAAAAGCAACACGGCTCGGCGCGACGTCGCGCCTCGATGTCGCCGAGCCGTTCGTTCTCTATTGCTCGACGGTTGAGATCCGGAAGAATCACATCCTGCTCGCACGCATCTGGCAGCAGGCGCTGGACGAGGGCGTCAAATTGCCCAAGCTTGTCTGCGTCGGCCGCTGGGGTTGGATGGTGGAGGAGCTCAGCGCCTATCTCGAAGCGCATCCGCAGCTGAGGAAACAAATCGTCTTCGTCGGTCCGGTGAGCGACGAGGAACTTATCCGTTATTATCGCAGCGCCAGCTTCGGCGTCTTTCCTTCCCATATCGAAGGCTGGGGCTATGCCGCTTCGGAGTGTCTCGACYTTGGCATTCCGGTGATCGTTTCGACCACGTCGTCGCTGATCGAAGCGACGGGCGGCCTGATGCCGGCGATCGATTCCACGGACCAGGCCGGCTGGTACGCCGCCATTCGCCGAATGTTCGAGGACGTTGCGTGGCGCCGCGCACTTTGCGAGCGTATCGCCGAGAAACACCGGCCGACAACGCCTTCCGACAGCTGGGCCGCGATCAAGGCCGGGCTCAAGGCAACTGCCGGATAGCAATGACCCGGCGCGCTGACGGCGGCTGGATCGATCAGACCGGGCGCTTCTTCGCCTTCTTGGACTTCGGGCCGCCGGCATTTTCATGCTTCGGCTTGCCCGATTTCTTTCTCCAAGGTTTTCCCTCAAGGGCAGCGGGACGCTGCTCGGTGGAAATGTCGGCACGCTTGTCGAACTTGCGCCCTGGCGCGCCATGGTCGAAAGACCGCTTGCCGCGATGCGGCTTCTTGTCCGGCTTCGGCGGCTGGTAGCCGGCGCGCGACAGGTCCGGCGTGCCGTCGATGCGCCGGACCGCGATGCTGCCCTGCAGCTTGCGGTCGGGGCCRATCGCGGCGACGAACCGGTCGGCCCAGTCGGCGGCGATCTGCACGAAGGTCTCTTCCGGCTGCATCTTGATGGCGCCGATCTCGCGCTTGGACATGCCGGCGGTGCGGCACAGCATCGGGATCAGCCAGCGCGGCTCGGCATTCTGCCGGCGGCCGACCGACAGCGAGAACCAGACGCTGTCGCCGAAATCGTCGCGGCGGGCGGGTGCGTCTTCCCGGCGTGCGAACTTCTCCTTCGACGGCGCGAAGGGGCYGACATCGATCAGGTCCTCGGGCGCCGAGCGGCTGCCCCGGCATAGTCGCACGAAGGCGGYGGCCACCAGCTCGGCGCCATGCCGTTCGAGAAGCGCGGCGGCGAAGTCGCGCTCCTCGTCCTTCACCGGCTCGCCGAAGGACGGGTCGGCCAGGATGCGCTCGTCGTCGCRCCGCAGCACCTCGTCGGCCGAGGGCGGGCTCGCCCAGGTCGCRGTGAGGCCGGCATTGGCGAGCAGCCGCTCGGTGCGCCGGCKGGCATTGCCGGGCACGATCAGCGCGCTCACCCCTTTTCGTCCGGCACGCCCGGTGCGGCCGCTGCGATGCAAAAGCGTCTCCGGATTGCTCGGCAGGTCGGCATGGATGACGAGATCGAGATTGGGCAGGTCGATGCCGCGTGCCGCGACATCTGTCGCGATGCAGACCTTGGCGCGGCCGTCGCGCATCGCCTGCAAGGCGTGGCTGCGCTCGTTCTGGCTGAGCTCGCCGGACAGCGCCACGACGGAGAAATTGCGGTTGTTGAAGCGCGCCGTGAGGTGGTTCACCGCCGCGCGGGTGTTGCAGAACACCATGGCGTTCGCCRCCTCGTAATAGCGCAGCACGTTGATGATGGCGTTCTCGCGATCGGCGGGCGCGACGGAGAGTGCGCGGTACTCGATATCGAGATGCTGCTTTTCCTCGCCGCCGGCGGTTATGCGCACGGCGTCGCGCTGATAACCCTGCGCCAGCGTGGCGATGGAGCGCGGCACGGTGGCCGAAAACATCAGCGTGCGGCGCTCGGCGGGTGCGGCGTCGAGGATGAATTCGAGGTCCTCGCGGAAGCCGAGATCGAGCATCTCGTCGGCCTCGTCCAGCACCACGGCCTTCAGCGCCGACATGTCGAGCGCGCCGCGCGTGATGTGGTCGCGCAGCCGGCCGGGCGTGCCGACGACGATGTGGGCGCCGCGCTCCAGCGCGCGGCGCTCGGTGCGCATGTCCATGCCGCCGACGCAGGACGCGATATGCGCGCCGGCCAGCTCATAGAGCCATTCCAGCTCGCGCCGCACCTGCAGCGCCAGCTCGCGCGTCGGCGCCACGACCAGTCCCAGCGGCGCGCGGGCATCGCCAAACTGCGCGGCGCCGCCAAGCAGGGTCGGCGCCACGGCAAGGCCGAAGGCGACGGTCTTGCCGGAACCGGTCTGCGCCGACACCAGCGCGTCGGCCTCGCCGAGCTCGGGCTCGAGCACCGCCTTCTGCACCGGCGTCAGCGCCGAATAACCGCGCTTTTCCAGCGCCTCTGCCAGCGCAGGAACGATCGTTTCGATACTGGACATTTTCTTCTTTCGGAATTCGGGGGTCTGTGCTCATCACGGAGCACAAGGCCGGCACTGCGCCGGCCAAAGGATATTTGCGGCGTTCCTACTTCCTGCGGCCGTCATTGTACAGAGCAGGCGGCACCGCCTCTCCCTTCCCCCCTTGTGGGGGAAGGTGGATCGGCGCGCAGCGCCGAGACGGATGAGGGGTGTTCCAGGGAACGCCAGCGCCTCACTCCGCTGGAGCCCCCCTCATCCGTCGCCTTCGGCGACACCTTCCYCCACAAGGGGGGAAGGGGAGGCGCGCCGCCGATTGACTCTTTCCGCAAACCGCGTAAAAGCCCGCGTCGAACGGGATCGTTATTCGATGCGCGGCCTTTTGATGGCTCTTCTTGCATTCGATGCCCCCGGCCGCGATGCACAACATCGGGCCGGGCGCTTCGGCGCGTCCGTCCGTTCCAGCAAAACTACGGCCAAAACCACCACCAAAACGGTGTGATTCCCTTGGCCTAACCACCCTCTCCCGGGTCCGGCCCGGGGGACGAAACCCGCAACAGGCCGGCGGGTTTTCTCCAACAACCAAGCGGAGAGGGACAGGAGATATCGATGAGTTTCAAGGTTGCGGTAGTCGGCGCCACGGGCAATGTGGGCCGCGAAATGCTCAACATTCTGGACGAGCGCGGCTTCCCGGTGAGCGAGGTCGTGGCGCTGGCCTCGCGGCGCAGCCAGGGCACGGAAGTGTCCTTCGGCGACCGCACGCTGAAGGTCAAGGCGCTCGACACCTACGACTTTTCCGACACCGACCTCTGCGTCATGTCGGCCGGCGGCAACGTCTCCAAGGAATGGTCGCCCAAGATCGGCAAGCAGGGCTGCGTCGTCATCGATAATTCGTCGGCCTTCCGCTACGATCCGGACGTGCCGCTGATCGTGCCCGAGGTGAACCCGGACGCGGTCTCGCTGTTTACGCGCAAGAACATCATCGCCAATCCGAACTGYTCGACGGCGCAGCTGGTCGTGGCGCTGAAGCCGCTGCATGAYGCCGCCACCATCAAGCGCGTCGTCGTCGCCACCTACCAGTCGGTCTCGGGCGCCGGCAAGGAAGGCATGGACGAATTGTTCACGCAGACCCGCGCGGTGTTCGTCRCCGACCAGGTCGACGTCAAGAAGTTCACCAAGCGCATCGCCTTCAACGTCATCCCGCATATCGACGTCTTCCTCGACGACGGCTTCACCAAGGAAGAATGGAAGATGGTGGCCGAGACCAAGAAGATGCTCGACCCCAAGATCAAGCTGACGGCGACCTGCGTGCGCGTGCCGGTGTTCATCGGCCACTCGGAAGCGGTCAACATCGAGTTCGAGAAGCCGATCACGGCGGATGAGGCGCGCGAGATCCTGCGCGAGGCGCCCGGATGCCAGGTGCTCGATAAGCGCGAGAACGGCGGCTACATCACGCCGCTGGAATCGGCCGGCGAGGACGCCACCTTCATCTCGCGCATCCGCGAGGATTCGACCGTCGACAACGGCCTGTCGATGTGGGTCGTCTCCGACAATCTGCGCAAGGGCGCGGCGCTCAACGCCGTGCAGATCGCCGAGCTCCTGGTCGAGCGCGGCCTGATCCAGCCGAAGAAGAAGGCGGCTTAATCTCGCTCACGGGCTGTTTCCGCCGCTGCCGCGGCGGGCCCTCCGCGAGGGCGCCGGACGACCGGCGGCCCGCGGTCGCGGGCTCGGGTGTTTGGTTTCGCTCACGGGCTGTTCCGCCGCTGCCGCGGCGGGCCCTCCGCGGGGGCGCCGGACGACCGGCGGCCCGCAGTCGCGGGCTCGGCCTTCGGCCGGGACGCCTCTTCCTTCTCCCCTTGTGAGGGCTTTGCACAGAATCGGATCAGTGATTCCATGCGGATATCC
>NZ_MDDT01000021.1:0-175533 GCF_001854815.1 Mesorhizobium sp. LCM 4576 | reverse complement strand
GCTGGCTCTTCGGCCATGACGCCGGCCACACCATCACTGTGATGGACGACCACCTCAACCGAAAGTCTGGCCACGGCGCGGGAGGCCCGTTACCCCGGCGCTCTCCCCGTGGATCGCACCGTCGACGGGCTAGCTACTCCCGGCTGAACTGGTGCTGCCTCCGTTGGGCAGCCGAACAAGCTCTATATCAGAGTTAAGACTACGACTTTCTAAGCCATGCATTTGGAGCACAGGTGACATTAATCCCGAACGCATCGGTGTAATAAGTATCGATTAAGAAACCAGATTCATCTATCATCTGAAATCCATCAATGACATTCTTGTTTACAAGAAATGGATCGTCTTCAATTACATAGTAGTCGCCTTCGTTCATAAATTTGTTCAAATAAGAAAATACATCAAATATTCTAACATGCGCGTCATCGACAACAAGCCAAGGGTGTGGGAGCCTTGTCAGCAGATTGTCGTCAAAGTTGGCGGGATCAGAAAGATCGATGCAATGAAATTCAAGAAGTGGGTGCTTCTTTGCATCATCATGGACACATTTTGTATACAAGTCGAATGAGTGTACTTCGCCTGGTTTGTCACATAGCGTTGACATATTGTCTGCAAACCACATTCCGCTGCCCCCTTGATATGAGCCGAGCTCTATAATCGTCCTCGGCTGAAGTTCCCAAATTAGTCGTGGATACAGAGCGAGATCAAAAGGAGTTTTCAGAAGTATCAGCCCTTTATAAGTTCTGGCTAAGGCTCCAACCGTTGTGCGCTTGTCAGCACTCCATGGGAAAAGAGATGACATCCATGTTCGATCGGATGGCTTTGCAAAGCGGCCAGAATCGTCTGCATTCAGCACGTTGCTAATGGTGTCAAACATTCCCACCCAGTCAGGAATGAACTTTCGCCACGACTGATCAAGAAGTCCGTCTGGTTTCATCTGATCGGGGTAGTTCTCGTGGGCGGCATCCCAAAAAGCCTTGTACCCGGAAGCGAGTTTCATAGGTCTATCTCCATGTTGCGCCTATCTCCTTATCAAGCAATCGGCGTGCCACTCGCGGAGTGAGGTTGAGCGCGCTTAACGGGCACGAAAAGCTGCCCGCATCTCCGGTGGAATGTCCGCGCTTGTCGGGTCCGGGACATCGGCGTCATCTTTAGTCCATCTAATGCATTGCGCCCCGATGGCGCGTATCACAAATATCACAAATGGAGGAAGGTTCCTCGATCGGCTCGGTCGGGTAACTGACCGGGTCGACGCCTCGTGATAAAGGCCGCCTTGGCGGTCGAGCAATCCGATGAGCCGTTACGTGAGTTCAGCCCGAGCTGGCCCCGAAAGTGATAATGTGAATGCCGACCCATCTGAATTTCGGGGAGGGCCGCGTGACCGGGGAAGCAATCGACATGCGGTAATGCTCCGCTTCTCATGCCCGAAATCATCGCATAGCCCAGCGGCACAATTGAAGCCGTGGCGCTGCGCTTGCGGGAAAAGCGCCGCACGGAATTCGTGTGTTCAAGCAGTGGGCCGGTATCAGCGTGACTGTCCGAGGCATTGCAGCCCRCCGCGCTATACGCGCGACGAATTGCTTTTGGGAGAGTACTTCGAGAGCACCAAATGCCGAGCGGTCGCATAGTTTGCTCACGCTTCAGAAAAGCCGAACACCTACTGCAACTCTCGCGCGCGTCCGGCGCCATTCCCCTTTTCCCAGACTGATTCGAAGTTGCGCAGCATCATTTCTGCGACGCTGAAAGTATGCTTGCCTTGCCGCGAAGTCAGGCGAGCGTCGATGTCGGGATAGATAAAGAAGGGAAGGGAAATTCGTTCGGCCGGACCATTGTTCGCAACCTGATGCGGCGTACTCTTGAACCGGTCGTCGCTCAAGGCCTGAAGCATGTCGCCTAGATTGACCACCAGACTGTCGGGTAGACTCGGCACCGGCGTCCAGCACTCGCGGAACCACACCTGCAAAGGGCGCGTGGGGAGTTCCTCCTGCAGCAGCAGCGTGAAGAAGCCATTGTCCGTGTGCTTAGCGGCCGCGCCGCCAGTAGATGGATACCGGATCACGCGTTGCAGTACGGTCGGTGGGTTGAAATGGCGTTGGAACCAGCCGTTTTCCATATCGAGCAGGTCGGCCAGCGCGCCGCCGAGCTGCGGCACAACCTTCTTGAGCACGGTAGCTTGCAGTGCAAGTAGGCTTCGAGCGAAACCAGGAGCCACGGCGTCACTCGGAAGGCGGGTGATTCCGGCAAACGGACGCCGGTCCCCCTCTTTCTCGATTCCGAGGTCGAACATTTCCTTTGGATCGGGGCCGGCCTCAGGATGTAGCATTTCACCATGTAACGGAATGTATCCACGAGCGGTAGCTGGGTACACGTCTTGAGAGGCGTGACCGTAGCGTTCCTTGGTGGCCTGCGGCAACGCGAAGAAACGCCGGGAAGCGTCGATCGCTTCTTCGATCTGTTCTTTCGGGATCCCGTGTTCAAGGTAGAAGAATCCGTATTCCTCGCAGGCCATGCGTAAACGCTGTTGCTCCTCCAGTCGCGTTGCATCGGACGCCAGTTTCGCCACTGATATTTGCGGTAGTGTGGTCATAATCGTTTCTCCTTTGGTGCTTTGCCCCAACGGGCTCCTGAAACTACAGTTCACATTCTTGATCGCGATTTCTCAGTCGTCACCTAGCCAGTATGCTGGCAAAGGCAAGGTCGCATTGGAGACGGCATATCTCGTCACCATCAAAGGATGTGAGCTCCCCATACCTCTTAAGCTAAGCTTGATAAATTCCGCTCGGGCGCGTGACGCGAGCCAGTCTGAGYAGCCAATCCGGCGTAGACATGCCCGACGTAAGACACTATTTTGAGGGTRGTTGATCACGGTCGACATTGCCTCGGACATGGGGGTAAGCGTGGGTTGTCGGACATTTCTGGCCCAAGGGGGACTGTACCGGCGGCATGCAGGAGCAAAAAGGTTATTTTTGATAATTCTACACTACGTTATGTTGCAAATTCGAGATACACGGGTTAATTAAGTTTCATATTTCGAGATACGCGGCACACGCCGTTATAATCCTTCGGTATGACAACGTTGTATTTGAAGTTAGCCCAAAACAGGGGGTAGAGATTAGCCTCGGGTGAGGCGTTAGTAAGTGGGCGTGAGTCGGATCATTGTGCGTCCCCTGTGATACACTTTCGAGCTATGCAGCAAACTGGAAGAGACGTCGAATCGGCGACCAAGAGATACATCAGCGCAGCGCGATGCCGTCGGGAGGGACATCCATWCTAGAAATCTTGCCGCCGATCAAGATTCCAACAGATGTTCTTCATGACCTTCTTTTGCGCAGAACCCGCCAGCGGCTCGATCACTCGTGGCTTCGGCCATGACGCCGTTCACAACATCATTGTGAGGGYGACCGCCTCGACCAAAACCCCTCGGTCGCCCGGCAGCGCATACAGGGACGGGCCTCTCGCGCCAGCGCCAAACATCAAGCAGAGACGACCGTCGACGGGAATGCGACCGCTTCAATGCAGAAAACGCAGGCAACAGCGGATACTGCACGCGACGCCACTGACGTACGACCGGGAATACCGTTGTGCGCAAGCGACGAGAAAGGCGTCGACATCAACCAAGCGTRTCGAATGCCAGTCTTCGCCGGCCCGCGCCAGGTGATCCTGAAGCTTGCCGATATGATACAGCTTTTGGTCTACGGTCGCTTGCGGATTGCCGCGATGCCGCAGAAGATAGCCGGCGTACTCCGAAAGCAAAGATGTTGCCGGCGGCTTTGCCGGACCCGCCGATCGCCAATGCGGCGGGGCTAACCCCAAGCGGTGATAGATCCGGTTGAGTGACCGCAGACCGCTCCGGAAAAGATGTAGCGAACGCGGATCGAGATTCCGTCGTTGCGCATACCAGTCGATAAAGCGGTTCACGCATTCGAGGGTAAGTTCTCCGCGCTCCACCAGCCCATGTTCGACACAATAGGCGCGGAACAGCTTGATCCTCTGCATGTAGACAATGGCTGCGCCACTGCTCAGGCGGCGGTCGGCGCGCAAAACGCGGCGGATATCCTCGGYGGAGGGCGTGACATTGGGCTCGGTCTGCATGGCGATCCTATCACCTCGACCGATCCAGCGTAGCGGGCTGCGGGATTGTGGTCAGGCCCCACTTCGTGTTGGCCGCAGGCACCTGGTGATGCCGCCCTGAAGCCCGTGACCCAGCGCGCACCAGACGTCCGGGCCATGGCACGGGCATCACCAAGCGCTACCGGAGCGAAGCCCAATGGAGCGGGGATGCAGCTCAGCGCCGGGGTTGGCAGCGCCCGGCGCAACTTGGGCAACATCGGTACGTCATCTGCTGCGGCCGCGCACGCCTGCACATCTGCCGCCAATGACGGCGCCATCACCCTGACAGCCATGATCGACCCACGCACGGCAATGACCCGCCGCCGAAGCCAGCGCACCGCTCCCGCGAGGCCAATCTCCGGTCCGCGCATCCGCCGCCACTCCCATGCTTCTTGCCGATGCCGCCACCGCGACGGTGCATTCGATCGTTGCAAGCAGCCCGGGCAAACGGGCTGCCAGGAAATCCGGCAGCAAGCTGAATGTCATCCGCCCTTCCGGGCAATACCAGCGGGCGATGCGCACGCCGGGACTGGTCAGCCGTGCATAGCTGCCATGGCGTCGAAAGGTACAGCCACCGTGCGGATGAAGCGGGCAGCCCGACAGATACGCGCRCTGCCACTCCTGCGTGGCGACATAGTCCTCGATCGTCGACGATGTGCGCAGCGGTATCTGCAAGTCCGTCCCCTCRCTCGCAAGCATCCTGCGATCCTGCCGCAGCTTTTGTCCGGACACCAGAATGCCTCAACCTCTCGTAAATGCAGYGTGCGCCGCCAAATACCCGAGATAAAACTTCGCCCTGGATAATGTGCCTTATCCGGTGGCCGAGATAAGGCTCATCTGCGTCACAAGCTTTACGACCTGCATATAAGCAAGGTCTCGCAAGTCGCGACGGATTCGATCATCCCCATGATTGAGCTGTGGAAGATCGAGGATGAGGTCCGCGGCAAGAATGCCGATAGCCGCGCTGCGCTCCGCCAGGAAAAATCGACGGGCATCGTCGCGAGCCTGTTCGAGCTGTGGGAAACGGAACTGCGCAAGGTCTTCGGAAAATCCAAAATCGCCGAGGCAATCCGCTATGCGCTCACCCGACGGGAGGCGCTAGAACGCTTTCTGACAGACGGTCGCATCGAGATCGACTCCAACATCGTCGAGCGCGCCATCAGGCCGCAGACAATTACGCGTAAAACAGCCTATTTGCCGGCAGCGAGGGCGGTGGACGAACTTGGGCGACCGTGGCCACACTTCTGCAAACGGCCAAATGAATGGCGTCGATCCTCTCGCCTGGCTCTCCCAGACCTTGACTCGCATCGCTCAGCGCTGGCCCGTAGCCGAAATCGAAATGCTCATGCCCTGGAACTTCAAGCCAGACGCCATCAGCTAACCGCTTACGATCGAGAAGATAAARCCGCACGTCCAATTCGGTGCGGTGGCTCTCTCCGGAGATAGCCGACGCAGCGAACTCTCCAGCACCGGCTCGCGCTCAATTTCTCACATGGCATTGAGCCGCGCGATCATCCACCTCGCACTCGGGCGATGGAAACTCGGAAACACATCGCATTCAGAGACGCCCTTTGCAGCGTGCCGAGATCGATCTGGYGTGCCGCATGGGAATGGCGCAGAACGTGGCTGCCGAGGAACGGTGGCGAAATCCCCGCAGTCTTTGCATGCTTCGCGATGATGTGGCGCCCCATGGACACACCCACCCGGCATCTGTTCGTGCAGATGCATGTGCCGTTCGGTCCCTTGGCCGCTTCAAGCGCGATACGCCCCCGCCGCGCGTGGTCTCAGAGCTTCTTGGGCATCGGGATCCGGAGTCCCTTTCCGCCTACGTGCGGATCGCAACGGAGACGTTGCGTGATGTCGCATTGCCGGTGCCGGCATGACCACCATCGTCACCCTTTCCGAACTGGAGCGCGACGCGGAGAGCTTTCTGCAGTTCAAGCGCGCCATGGGCCACACCTACAAGCGTGGCGCGATCGAGATCGATCGTTTCCTTCGCTTTGCCCGGCAGCATTGGGGCGAAGAAGACCCCATTCCTCTGGCGGAGGCTATCCAGCGCTGGTGCGGGCGGCGCCTCGGCCGCAAGGCCGTCACGCTTGCCAACGAATTCGGCGTCGTTCGCCAGCTCTGCCTTTTCCGCCGACGACGCGATCCGACCAGCTATGTGCCCGAGCACGGCTGGGCGCCGGTGAAGGAGTCGACCTTCTTTCCCTATATTTTCAGCCAGAACGAAATCCGCCGAATCCTTGCTGTCGCCTCGGCGCATCAGGGGCACTTCATGTGGGCCTCGATGTTGCGCAGGCTTGTTCTTGTGCTCTATTGCACTGGCCTGCGGCTTGGAGAAGCCGTGCGCCTTAAGATGGCCGATGTCGATCTTGAACGCTGCATCCTAACGATCCGCGACAGCAAGCGGCGCACACGGATCGTACCCATGCGCGACGACCTTGTGAGAGAGTTGCGGCGCTACATCGACRATCGGCGTCAACTCCTTATCGACCAACRCTGCGCGGACCCGGAAGCTCTGTTYGTTCGCCGCAACGGAATGCCGCTGACAACCGCCTCAGCATCCGATGCCATCCGCCGGATTCTCCGTCGCCTGGGTATTAAATCCGCACAAGGACGGGGCGGTGCGCGACCCTACGAGTTCCGTCATGCCTTCGCAGTCCACCGTCTCACGATCTGGGCCGAGGAAGGCGTCGATATTCACGCCAAGCTTCCCTGGCTGTCAGCCTATCTCGGCCATCAGAACATCCTTGGCACAGAGGTCTACCTCAAGGCGACGCCGCAACTGCYGGAGTTGGCCAGCACTCGGYTCGAACAGCATCTGCGATGCGCTCRCCAGCCCCAATGAGCCAAGCTACGTCACAGGCGCTTTTCGCGCTCGTCGAATCCTTCTTCACCACCTATCTGCCCCGTCAGCGCGGCGCGAGCCCGCACACAATCCGCGCCTATCGCGATACGCTCAAACTGTTGCTGTTGTTCGCGGCCCAGCATCAGAACCGCGAGATCGCCGCACTCAGGCCGGACGATCTCGACRCCAATATGATCGCTGCATTTCCGAATCATCTTGAGACCACAAGATCCAATTCCGCCGCCACACGCAATTGCCGCCGTGCCGCGCTCCGCAGCTTCTTCAAGCACCTTCTGCGCAACGATCTTGACCCCGCGCTCCGTTACACACAGGTGCTGGCGCTGCCATCGAAGCGGGCGCGGCTTCGACCTGCTCACTACCTCGAAGCCCCCGATATTCGGGCCATCATCGAGGCCCCAGATGGACGGACCCGCCAAGGCTGGCGCGACTATACGCTGCTGCTTTTTCTCTACAATTGCGGCGCACGGGTCAGCGAGGTGACCGGCCTRCTTTGGGGTGATCTACAGCTAATGCCGCCACGGCAAGTCCGTCTGCGGGGCAAGGRCCGCAAGGAACGGCTCGTACCAATATGGTCCCAGACGGCCGATGCACTGCGCCGCCTGCATGGCATGACGGCCGAGGATCAGCGGCACGTTTTCGTCAACCGGCACGGGCAGCCCCTGACCCGTGACGGCGTGGCCTACATTCTCACCAAGCATGCCTCGGCAGCAGCCCAGGATCGGCCGAGCTTGACGCGCATCCCATTACGCCACACGTTTTTCGTCACAGCTGCGCCGCGGCGCTGCTGCAGTCGGGCACCGACGTGACCGTAATCCGCGACTACCTCGGCCACGCCAGCATTGCGACCACGAGCCGCTGCATCGCCACTAACCTGAAGATGAAGCGCGATGCGCTGCAGAGATTCTGGAAACATGCCGATCTCGAACCCGCCCAGACCAAGGCGTGGAAGCCGAAGCCAGACTTGCTTTCTTTTCTCCAGTCGCTCTGATTTTATGTCGACAAACGCCGCCGACTTTTCCGCCAGAATACAGCTTCTCAGCGGCAGTACTCGAGATAAAACTTCGCCCTGGATAATGGGCCCAGCAGCCCGCCAGTCTGACCGTTTCATTGCTGCTGATTTTGGCCCGCGTCTCGGCTATTGGTATAGGCTGAGTAGCCGTCGACMTGGAGGATGCCGCTGAACCCGGCGAGATGACGCGCCACGCACTCGGCGCCTCTGCTGTCCTCAAAACGATAGGCAACCATGGGCGGACTGGTTCCACCGTATGGTCGATCATCGCGCGCATAGGCCCATAACCAGGCTTTYATGGTCTGGCCGGCTCCTGGGACAAGGGTAGGCAAGGTGGTTGGTTTCGTCAGCGAAAATCCTTTCGCCCTCCTTGATGCGCTCAAGGATATAATCAGCCAGCATCTGCAATTCGAAGCCCAGATGCCCCATCCACTGAGCCATTAATGATCGGCTGACCTCGACGCCATCGCGCAGATAGATCGCCTCCTGTCGGTAAAGCGGAAGCCCGTCCGCGTATTTCGACACGGCGATATAGGCAAGCAGCCTCTCTGTCGGCAGGCCGCTTTCGACGATGTGTTCCGGCGCCAGCGCCTGGACCACACCGTCACGATCCTGAAGGCATATTTGGGACGGCGCGTCACGATGACCCGGAACTTYGGCGGCACGACGTCCAGCCGTTCGGATCGATCCTCTCCGATCAGAACCTTTTCCAGCCCCTCGCAATCGGCCGGGATGTCTGGCTCGAGGACTTCCTTCGATGCGTTCGAGATGCGCGGCAAAGCCCTTGCGCGGACGCGCAGCACGCTTCGGCTTGTTGCCAACTGCCTGGGCGAGTTCGCTCTGGATCGCGGAAAGACCAGTCTCGACCTCTTCGAAGGCAAAGGAAGCCTGCTCGTCGTTGATCGACAGGCGCAGCCGTTCGGAACGCTTGCCGTATTGCGCAGGCTCCAGCACCTTCACGATCGATGTGAGGTTGGCGATCCGCTCGTTAGCGCTTCTCTCGACCGCCGTCAGCCGGGCGACCTCCGCCGTCGCTGCTGCAAGCTGGGCTTCGTTTGCAGCCCGCTCGCTGGCCATCGCGAGGACCATCGCCTTCAGCGGATCGATGTCGTCCGGCAGGTCAGGAGAGGACAGAACCATGGAGGGAGATAGAGCACAAAAACAGCCGCTTTCCCAACAATTACAACACCATGATTCATCTTGCCGCAGGCCGATTTCAGCCCGTCGACAACGGCCGCCTACCCTTGGCCGGGCGAATCTTCTTCCAGTCCAACCCGGCAAGAAGAGCCATCAACTGCGAATGGTCCAGGCGCATCCGCGCCGCCGATATCGCCGGCCAGCAGAAGCTGTACTCCTCCAGGGTTTTCGAATAAAGGCAGACCCCGCTGCCGTCCCACCACACGATGCGGACACGGTCCGCTCGCTTCGAGCGGAACACGTGAAGCGCTGAGAACGGGTCGAGGCCGCCATCCCTCACCAGAGCCATCAACGATGCGGCTCCCTTGCGGAAGTCGACCGGCTGGCACGACACGTAAACGATAACTCCTGAGGCGATCATGTCTTGCGCACCGCGCGCATGATCTTGACCRGACGATCGGGATCAACATCGCCGCCGACGCGCACCACCACGTCGCCGACGACGATTTCCACCAGCTCACTGCCTACCGCTTCAAAGCGCGTGAACCTGACTGGCTTGACCTGTTCCCCTATCAGCGGCGAAACCGCTCCAGACGCCAGCGCCTTGCGGCGCCACGCATAGACCTGCGAGGGGTCCAGTCCGTGAGAGCGGGCAATCGCAGAAACATTGCTCCCCGGCGCCAACGCCTCCGCAACAAGCCCCGCCTTGTCCTCGTCCGACCAACGACGGGGCTTGCGACGCGACCGCACCGGCTCCGCCGTCAAAACCTCAAATGTCCGATGATTCACACCTTCCCTCATAGGATTCTCCGCATGACTCATGCAGAAAATGAGCGTTGAGAATCCCGCACGCCACGTGGAGTGGCCTACGCGCTTACTCTCGATCGCGTTCGAAGAGAGTTTTCAGCCTGGCGTAACGGGCTGGAAGAAGGATCACATGATCGACATGACCATGCTCGGCCGGATCAGCGGCTAGTGCTAACGAGAGAGATTGCGATCGCCTCAAGCCTGATTGGYAGGCCAAACATTCTCGCATGAGACATCGAAGTTGTGGATGGAAGAGCCCGCCTCGCATGACCAGCGTCGCGACCGCTTCGTGAGGTATATGTCTCCTTCCTCCTCTGCCCAATGTGTCAGGGATAGCTCTCGAGTGCTTTCGGCCGTTTGTGCAATAAACGACAATATCAGCTCGAAAAACGACAGTATCCGAGACAAGAGTGTGTCGGAAGCGTCGCATCTTGTTGAGGGCTTTATCATGCCCTGGTCACGCCRCCTACTGCGCCAGCAAGGGGCGGAGGTGACGGCATTTCTCCTAGTGTCTTGGACCCGTTTCCCATGTTCTTCTCGTTGGCACGACAAATGCAGTGCTCTTCGCAGAGCGTCTGTACCAGCGAGTGACGAGAAATCAATCCGCGCGCACAACCGGGTCTACGGCTATCAGATACCAGGAGAGAACATGATGACAAAGGTGCAGATTGGCGTGGCGCAGGGTGCAAGAGCGCTCACCGTCCTTATGGGGGTGAGTCAGCAGRCCTAACCTGAGGTCGACCTTCTACACATGCCGGAGAGGCTATCGGACAGATGAAGGGCCGTGGCGGTTGTGCGATCGTCAACTGTTGGCGACGGTATCCGGGTCAACGCGGTTTGCCCGAACGAGGTCAACAGCGCGATGCTGCGCATCGGCTTTGCCAACGCGGCTTCAACCCTGACWCCRCTATAGCCGWGTTGAATAAGACGGTTTCGCTCGGGCGCATTGCCGAACCGCAAGAGATCGCGGACCTGGTGTACTTCTTGTGCTCCGACGCGGYTCGCTACATCTCCGGCACGGCGCTTGAAGCGAACGGCGCAAAGCCGGTCTACTAAGGAATACTATGGCTAACAGACTGAAAGACAAGATCGCGATCATTACCGGCGGCGGACGCGRCATCGGCGCCGGCGTAACCCAGCGCTTTGYTGAAGAAGGGGCCAAAGTCGCCCTTGTACAAAGGAACCCGCCGCCCGATGCCATGCTTTGTGAGCGCACCATCTATATAAAGGCGGATCTCTCCAGCGCCCAGGAAATCGCCTCCGCGGTCCATACGGTTGTCGAGCGGCTCGGCGGACTGGATATTTTGGTCAACAATGCCGGCATCATGTTCGAGAAGACGGTCGAAGATATGACCGAGGCGGACTGGGACCAGATGATGAATGTCAATCTGAAAGCGCCATTTCTGTTGACGAAGGCGGCGATGCCGCACCTTCGAAAGCGTCGCCCCGCAAGCATCGTCAACATCGGCTCGATCGAAGGGCTRGCGTCGAATCCGGGGCATCCGGCCTATTCCGCCTCGAAGGCAGRCATTCACGGCTTCACCGCGGCTGTGGCCGTAGACCATGGGCACGAGGGCATCCGCTGCAATGCCATCGCTCCTGGTTGGATTAACTCAGATCTCAGTCAGGCCTACATCGACAGCATGGCCGACAGGGAGCGCGTCCGCAAGGAGCTGATGGTCATGCACCCGGTAGGGCGCCTAGGGGAGCCTGCTGACGTCGGCAATCTAGCGGTCTGGCTTGCCTCCGAAGAAAGCGCCTTTGTGACTGGGCAGGTCTGCGTTATCGATGGCGGCCGCACCAAAAAGCTTTCATTACCCATCACTTGAAGAGTAACGCGACTACTAACTTAAAGCACGTCGCGTTTAATTGGCCTCATATCCGGCAGCTTTGAATAGGTTTCTGCACTGCAGCGGGTTGAATAGGTCGCATATATTCTTGAGCGCGTTGCATAACGCGTCGAAGAATCGCGCGGCCTTCTTTCTGAGCAGCGCCTTGAGTTCGAGAACGCCATTTCAATTGGATTGAGGTCCGGCAAGTAGGCCGGCAGCGGCAGCAGCCAGGCACCGCGCTGGCGCACCAGCTCGGCCGCCCGCTCGCTCCGGTGGGCAGCGAGATTGTAGAGGATGACGACGTCGCCCGGTTTGAGTTCGGGTGCAAGCTGGGTCTCGACATAGAGTTCGAAACGTGCCTTGTTCATCGGCGCATCGATGATCCAAGGCGCGATCATGGCGTGGCATATCAAGCCCGCGATTCTGTCGCGCCCGCCCGTCAGACCCGCTCTCCGGTCGGGGCTCCGCCCCTCCCTAGGACCGGGCCCGATGGGCGATCCCACCGGCCATCATAGTCGTCGCTGAACCGGCTACCGCAGTTGTCGCCGCRCATACATGCGCGCCATCTTCGGAATCCGCAGTCTGGGACAACGATTTCCTCGATCTCGTCGAAGAGGCGCATCTGACATTCAAAGGAGCGACGGACGGCGGGATCGGCTTCGGTGCCCTCAAAGGCTTAGGAAAACTAAATTTGAACGCTTTTAGAACAAGGAGCAGCTCGAAAAATTTGGCCTGCGCTATAGTGAGGAAGGGTCAACTTAAACTGCGATCCAGCGCTGAACCTCATTTCGGAATCCGAAATGATACTATTGAGGCACCTCTAAGTTACTAGCAATACGAGGACCGCGAGACCATCAGATCCCCAATGGTGGGCCGTAGACCAAATTGTTAAGCGCGACAGTTGGCTCAAGGATTATTGAACGCCTTATCGGCTGGCCCGCAATGGCTGCGACAAATGACCGAGGTTGGATCCCGCAAGTGTCTTGGCGCCGCTGCGCATCCATCGTGAAACCTGTGGCTCCGGTCCATCGCGACAGATGATGGAACCGTTTCTAGCCGGGCGCTCGCCGCTGGAAAACCACCCATAGCCAAGACCTTCTCGAAGGCTGTCTTGCAGATTTCACAACAAGGTTGGCCTTTATACATGCTCTTCGCGGCAGCTCCCTGTCAAGTGTCTGCCGTGGCAGGCCGAAGAGCCGCGCCCTGGCGTTCTGGTGGCGACGATAGATGTGCCGGCGGTCCACAAGCCATTGCCGGCAGCGAYGAACGTGTCCGGCCTCATGCAGCATGTGGGCGGACCGGCGGTCTTGAGGTCCACTTGAAGTCCCCARGCAAATTCGACTCTGACCCTGCATCTGGCCGCACGTTCGAAATCGGGAAGCAGCGGGACTACCAACGATGATATCATCCGCGAAGAGGCCATCTCTCGCCAAATCCTGGGCCATGTACGATTTCGCTGCCTAGGATGTGCTAACGTCACCCGAGACATCCGCCGATGCTGTCTCACTCTGGCTTGTCTACCTGCTCAAGCGCAAACCGCGGAGCGGTACCATCTGAGAAAAGTGCAGGAGCACCGGAGCACCTTGACCTCTATAACTACCTTAGGTCCAGCGTATGCCTACGCTGAAGGCCGCGCAATGAAGCGTCGCGTGGGCCAGTAGTGGTCGTTATGGTGATGCGATCAGTTCAGGCTGCGGCGGTCTGCTGACCGGCCAGTTCGTCGGCGCGCAGATTTTTCCATTCTCATGGCAGCAGTTCGTGCGGCGGGAACTTGGCAGATCAGAGATCCGTGYGAGAACGTCGGCGAGCCAGGCTTTTGGGTCGACGTCGTTCAGGCGGCAGGTGTGATGGACGTCAACATGACGGCAGCCCGGTCGGCGCCGCGCTCGGTCCCGGCAAATGTCTACGCATGCGCTTTATGGAGAGGGCTCCATATGCGCACCCGGTGATTATGCACAGCCTCGCCGGGACGAAGGTTCCATTTATTACAGTAGATCAGTTACATAGCGATCGGCTTGATAGCCTGACCCAAAACTCAAGGTTGGGCGGACTCGCAGCCTGTCCAGGCAATATAAAGGAGTGCGTCCACCTCCGCCCGAAGCTCGGTCGCGCGGTCGTCCTGACCGTTGAACCGTCGAAACCGGCGGAAAGYGGTCCGGCAATGCCCGCCACTGGCAGCAAATGCAATGACGGACCGGGAATGGGCGTTGCCGTTCATGCCTGGAGCGAAGGCGCATCTCGCTGCCCCGCGCGGCAATACTGCCGCTGGGTGGTCTCCGTCCAACCCATGTTGTGAAATCCTGCTCAAGTCTAGACAGCTCAAGCGAATCACAACGGACGGAGCCACTCAGCTATTTCTATGCCTGGCGGGACAGTGGCCTGTGGAAGACCATCAACTTCYACCTGGTGGCTGCGGCACGCCTGGYGTTTGGTCGCGAGGCGAGCCCGAGCGCCGGCATTATCGACAGTCAATCAGCAAAGACCACGGACGTTGCCGGTTTGCGTGGCTATGATGCCGGCAAGAAGATCAAGGGCTGCAAGCGCCATATCATTACCGACACCGAGGGGCGCCTTGTCCGGCTGAGGGTGCACGCGGCCGACACCCAGGGGCAGTTGGCGTCACCGCCTCCATTAGATAGCTTTACCCGTGTCTGCGCCATCTATTCGCCGACGGTGGCTATGCCGGAGAAAAACTGACGCAGGCCCTGGCCGACCTGGGCACGTAGACCATCGAAATCATCAAGCGCTCCGACACTGCCGCGACTGTGGGTTGTCGAGCGAACTTTCGCCTGGCTCGGACGTTGTCGCCGGCTCACCAGGGCTTCGAGGCGACTATCGCAATCGCCGAGGCATGGATATTCGTCGCCTCCATTCCGCCTCAAGCTCCGCCGCCGCGCAGCTCCACCTCCACGTAACCGAGTTTGGAGCCAAGCTCTTAAGACTTCCGAAGCCATGCATTTGGAGCGCAAGTAAAATTGGTCCCGAACGCGTCGGTGTAATAAGTATCAATCAAAAATCCAGATTTCTCGATCAACTGCAGTCCATCGATAATCTCACTATCCGCACGCATTGGATCATCTTCAATAACATAGTAATCTCCAGATACAAGGAATTTCTCCAAGTAATCAAACGTAGAAAATATTTGTACGTGCGCATCGTCAACCGCAATCCAAGGATGAGGCAGATTCTCCAGAAGGTGTTCGTCGAAAGTCGCGAGGTCTAGGAGGTCAATCTTATGAAATGTAAGCATTGGATGATTTGCATCTACGTGGATGCATTCGGTATGGATGTCAAAAGAATGAACTTCACCTTTATTCTCGCAGAGCACAGACATTTGATCGGCAAACCACAGCCCGCTTCCACCCTGAAGAGAACCGAGTTCCAGTATTGTCCTCGGCTGAAGTTCCCAAATAAGCCTCGTATACAAATATAGGTCAAAAGGCGTCTTGACATTAAGTAACCCCTTGTACGATTGCGCCAAGGCTCCAATTTTTGTGTCTTGGTTAGGAAAAAGCTTTGCGTGAAAAGACGAGTTCCATCCTCGTGCCGATGGCTTTGCAAAGCGGCCGGAACACTCAGCATTCACAGCGCTGCTTATCGCAATTTGCCCAATCAAGATTACCACCGGGCTTTGTTTGATCCGGGTAGTTCTTGTGGGCGGCTTCCCAAAACGCCTTGTATCCGGAAGCAAGCTTCATAGGTTTATCCTCCTTACCGCGTTTGCCATTGTACCAACAAAACCACGGCCTCGCTCCCTTGGGGAGCCGCCAAATCAAGTAGGGGCTAATCGGCTCCTGAAGGGCGTTCTGTTGCGGCATGCCCCGCTTCGAGGCCAAGGCGAATTGGGCCATGGCCATTGGCGTTGGTTGCGGAACAGGTCTTCCCCTTACAGCAATCGACAGTTCGTCCATGAGGAATATAAGCGATGCATTCGGGTCGGAAAAAGTTCTGGTGGAGCTGTCACGGATTGGCCGCTGGCTTCGATTCGTCAGGCGCTTCAGGCTTTGCGCGGGGTCAAGCTTATGACGGCCGTGACGCTTGTTGCTGAGACCGGCGACCTCGTCGGTCCGACAACCCCAAGCAGCTTATGGCCTGGATCGGTCTTGTCCTGCCGAGCATTCCAGCGGTAAGCGGAGCAACCGGGGCGAGATCACCAGCATCGAACGACGATGTTGATTGAGTCGGCATGACACTACCGCTTTCCAGCGCGTGAAGGACGAGCGTTGCGAGAGCGAAACGCCGATTCCCGATCCGATCCGCGCCAGGCGCAGACACACCTATGTGCCAAATTCCGCCGATTTTCAAGCTTGCCGACCCGCGTCACAAGAGTGCGGCCGTAATAGCCAGGAGCGATAGCCAAGACGCTCCGGCGTGCGCTCGCTCTTCGAAGCACCCAGCGCCTCGTCCATCTCGGCCTCGAGCACCTCGTGCATCACCGCGCGGATCACCTCGTGCAATCCATCCGGGTTCGAAWGCAGAATGTCTTTGACGGCGGCTATGGCGGATTTATCTTCAGTCTTGGTCATGGTGGCGTTCCTTCGCGGGAATCGGTGACGTGAACAATCACCAGCCTGCCATGACCGCCCTCTCGCAGCAATTTTGCAGAACTCTCAGCACACTACCCCACCTGGTGGCTGCGGCACGCCTGGCGCTTGGTCGCGAGGCGAGCCCGAGCGCCGGCATTATCGACAGTCAATCAGCAAAGACCACGGACGCTGCCGGTTTGCGTGTCTATGATGCCGGCAAGAAGATCAAGGGCCGTAAGCGCCATATCATTACCGACACCGAGGGGCACCTTGTCGGGTTGAGGGTGYACGCGGCCGACATTCAGGACAGGGATGGGGCAGTTGTCGTCACCGCCTCCATTCGACAGCTTTACCCATGGCCGCGCCATCTATTCGCCGACGGTGGCTATGCCGGAGAAAAACTGACGCAGGCCCTGGCCGACCTGGGCACGTGGACCATCGAAATCATCAAGCGCTCCGACACGGCCGGCCGAAACCGCGACAACGCCTCGACCGGTCTCGCGGATTTCAGGAAAATAAATGGCCTGAGCTTCGGAAGTCGCAAAAAACGGTAACGACGAACCATCACTGAGAGGGAAGGCCACGCGACTTCCGCCAAGTCCCCTAGTCTAATCTAAAGGCGCAGACGACGCTTCCGCCGTCTGCGCGTAGGATGGTATCATGTTGCCAGGACGTTCTGCGAACCGAGGCGTTTTCGCGAAATCCTCCGCAGCAGTAGCCGTCGGGGAGCCACATGACGAGAGTTGAATTCGGCAAACCCTCAGACCTGCACTTTCTCCCGGAGCGCGCGTGCTGCAGCGACCATGTTCACGAGGGCAGGGCGGACCTCCTCCCAATTGCGTGTTTTGAGACCACAGTCGGGGTTTACCCAAAGTTGACCATCAGACAAGCGCTCGCGGGCAAGCATGAGGAGGGCCGAAATCTCGGCGACTTCCGGAACGCGCGGTGAGTGGATGTCATAGACTCCGGGACCGATTTGGTTGGGATATTTAGAGCTCGTAAAGGCGTCAAGCAGTTCCATTGCCGAGCGCGATGTCTCAATCGAAATTACATCCGCGTCCAGCTCAGCGATCGCGTCGATGATCTCGTTGAACTCCGAATAGCACATATGGGTATGGATCTGAGTCGTGTCCTTTACACCTGTTGAAGAGATCCGGAAGCATTCGACCGACCAGTCGAGATAGACCTTCCTGTCGCACTTGCGCAGTGGCAAGCCTTCGCGAAATGCGGCTTCGTCGATCTGGATCATCCTTGCGCCGGATCTTTCGAGGTCCGTCACTTCATCGCGAATGGCCAGCGCGATCTGGCGGCAGACCTCGGAGCGGGGTACGTCGTCGCGAACAAAAGACCAATTGAGAATGGTCACTGGGCCTGTGAGCATTCCCTTCACAGGCTTTTGCGTAAGCGACTGGGCGAATTGCCACCAGCGCACCGTCATCGGATTGGAGCGCGATACGTCGCCGAAGATGATGGGGGGACGCACGTAGCGCGACCCATAGCTCTGCACCCAGGCATGTTCGGTGAAGGCAAAGCCGGAAAGTTGCTCGCCGAAATGCTGCACCATGTCGTTTCGTTCGAACTCGCCATGCACCAGCACGTCCAGCCCGATCTCCTCCTGCCAGCGAATAGCAGCCTCGATCTCCTTCTTCAGAAAGGTTTCGTAGTCGACATAGCTGAGCTGGCCCTTCGCGTGAGCGGAACGCGCCTTGCGCACCTGAGGCGTCTGCGGAAAGGATCCAATGGTCGTTGTCGGGAACGGCGGCAGGCCGAGCGTGCGGGCTTGGACCCTGGAACGTTCGGCAAATGCGCTCTTTCGTTGCTTCATAGCGCCGTTGATGCCGGCGATCCGCCCTTCAACGAGCGGGTCATGGACCTTCGTGGATGTTGCGCGAGTCGCGGCAGCCTCGTCAGAAGCTTTCAACTCGCCAGCCACGGCATCTCTACCTTGGGACAAGGCCCGGGCCAGGATGACCAGCTCGTCGGTCTTCTGGGCCGCGAAGGCGAGCCACGACCCGATGTTCGCATCCAGTACCGTCTCCATACGCAAGTCCATCGGCACATGCAGCATCGAGCACGAAGGCGCGATCTCGACTCGGTCCAAGGGCCAGCCCGCGACGATCGGCTTGATGCGGTCGAGAATGGCAGTGAGGTTCGCGCGCCAGACGTTGCGGCCATTGATCAAGCCAAGCGAGAGCACCAGGTCCTTAGGCGCGAGCCGACCAGCCGTCTCCAGCTGTTCGGGAGCACGCGAGAGATCAAGATGCAGGCCCGCCACAGGCAGCGATATCGCCGTCTCGAGATTGTCCCCCAGCGGCCCGAAATAAGTAGCCAGCATGATCTTCAGCTCGGGCGCGGCCTTCGACAACTGGCCATAGGCAAATTCAAGTGYGGCTCGTTCGTTCGGGTTTAGATCGAGCACAAGCGCTGGCTCATCGATCTGCACCCAATCGGCTCCCGAAAATATCAACCTCCGCAGGAGTTGCTCGTAGACGGGCAGAAGCCGCGGCAGGAGCGCGAGGGGATTGAAACCTTCGGCAGGTGACTTCGCCAGCTTCAGAAAAGTGACCGGTCCAAGGATGACCGGGCGTGTATGAATGCCCAGGGCTTTAGCCTCGAGGAAATAATCAACCGGTCTGGTCGACGCGAGCGTGAACGCCTGATCGTCGTCAAGTTCCGGCACAATGTAATGATAGTTGGTGTCGAACCATTTGGTCATTTCCATCGCAGTTAGCGTAGGGCAAGCCGCATGCTCCCGACCAGCGTCGCAATTCCCCGTCTGACCTTGTTTGCCGCGGGCCATGGCGAAATAGATGTCGAGTGGGACCTCGCCGCCATTCCATACGTAGYGGGACGGCACGGCGCCAACCATGGCGGCGGTGTCGAGTACATGGTCGTAGAGCGAGAAGTCGTTCGACGGGATTTTCGACACACCGCGATCGCGCTGCTCCTCCCAACTCGCGGCACGGAGCGCCTTTGCCGTCGCCAGAAGCTCGGCAGCGCATGATTTTCCGGACCAATAGCTTTCAAGCGCGAATTTCRGTTCCCGCCTGCGACCGATACGCGGCACACCAAGCGTTGCTACAGGAATTTGCTGAGAGAGAGTCATGYGATACCCCGATGGTTGGGGCGTGGGAGGCAACGAAGGCGCCAGTAGGCCGGTACGTGCGCCGGGCTGCAGCGGCCACCGAGACACCCCGCCCGTGGACAATAGTTCGCCGTGGCAGGTCTCCTGGCTCGGGGGTCATAGCCTCTACCCGTCTTCCCGAGGCTGTWCGCCTCAGTGACATGAGTGGGGTCGGCTCGCCTCTAACAGTTGCGGGGGCAGCGCCGGCATCGCACCGGCTTCCCTCTTAGCTCCGCTACGGCAGCACCGTACGGAGAACCATGGCTTGGACACAATCACAGCAGTCGGCTCTTTTGTCAACCTCGCATAAAGAAATCTTTATGTCATTATGTGAACGCACTTTGTGCTATCGCAGTGATTTCCAAAGCGGTGGAGGGACGAACAAGGGGCACTTGGATCGTGGATATGTTTGGATTCGGCGCGCGGTAAGGCAGATTGGCTACATTAAGCCAGACCTTGGYTGCTGCAGGGGCCGGGCCAAATCGCCAAATGGGCGCACTGTGCAGAACTGTGCCAGACGGCGGTTCGGCCCGGCTGAGTAAGGGTAGTTTGCCGGGCGTTTGGTCGGACGGATCGATTGGCGCGCGAAGGCAGGGYGCCTGGCTCCGCGCCGTTGAGGTCTTCTTCGCCGAGCTGTCGAAGCGACCGCCCACATTTGACGGCGATGATTCTGCCCGGGTCGGCGGTCCAGGTCAAGCGTTTGGGTTGTCGGATTATGATCGGCGAGGAAGCGGTTGATGGCCGCCTACAGGTCGACGACAGGATGAAAGCCGCCTCGCTTGAGGCGCCAAGTGTTAGATTCAATCCCACTACTATGGATAGCGACTACTGCCCGAAAAGCAGTGCCAGCCGCGCGATCGCAACTCGACCTATATCCGATTGCCAGATGCAGTACATTTAGCCAACCTGAAGCACATCTCAAGCTCGGTGAGGATTTACTTTTAACGAGACCCAGCGGAAGGTTTCCAGTCGCGCGAAGGCGAAATCCTTGCTTCGTCTCGAAATTCGCTTGGAGTGGCCGTGAAAGACGAGACGCGGGTTGTAAGAAGGAAGGCTGCCATTGATCCCCCTGAGCTGAAATCCGCGCTCGCAGATTACATTGCGGGTGACGGAAGCGCGCATGGCCTCGATTGTATAACGAAACCAAGGAGTCTGCGGAAGTTAGACGACACCATCCTTCGGCCGCGGCAGCTAAACTACGTCGTACAGTTTTCTGGACCGACCGGCTCCAATGCCCTCGAGGCTGCCCTCAAGCTAGCGCGCAAGATCCCCGGCCGGCCTCAACATCATAGCGTTCACCAACGGCGTTCATGGCATGAGGCTTGGCGTCTCTCCTGCACCGGCAACCGATACCACCGTGCAGCCGCCGCCCAGCTGCTCGGCGGCGTCACACGGCTACCCTATGACCGCTATCTTGGATTCACTGTAACACGGGCGATTTTGATCACCTGCTGTCGGATCCCTCTAGTGGCGTGGACGGCCTGATTGCGAGAGAGTCCAGAGGCGAAAACGGCCTGCGTGGCTATTTGCGCCGGCGGGCGGTGCGGCTTCACGGCGAGATCAGACTGGACGGGCATGCACTGCAATGCCCATTTCACCGCCGCGTTAGGAGGTCGCGCAACAAAATGATCAAACAACCTTAAAGAATATTTCGCGAAACAATGTCGACAGGAATGATAAATTACTTCAAGTCTGACCGGTCACACGGGCAAAGACGCACAAACCATTTAGAACATCGTGAGTGGTCGGAAAATATGCCAAAACGCGCAATAATATTTCTGGAAGGCGCAAGTAATAGCCCATTATATTGCGAAGCAGCTAGACGTCTTGATATTCATCCAATTACGATCTCTGGGAATCTGGAGTCATTTGATTATCTCACGCAGTTCGGAATTGAGGCGATCCGTGTCGATAACAATGACTTTGATTCGCTGATCCGAGAATGTATCCGGCTGCGCTCGATCTATGAAATAGCTGGTATTACCAGCGCCCAGGAGTCGGTCTATGCGATGGTTGGCCAGCTCTGCCGGTACTTCGATCTGCCGGGCCCGAACGCTAGGGCGGTTGAACGGTGTTGCGACAAATCCGTTCAACGTCAGGTGCTCGCTGAGGCTGGCCTTCGCGTACCTGCATATCGTATGGCAGCGGATGCGACGGAGATTAAACGCTCTGCCGCCGAGATCGGTCTACCGGTAATTCTTAAGCCAGCTATCGGCATCGGCAGCAGTGGTGTCCGATTGTGCCGCACTCTCGATGAGATAGCCGAACATACGATCTATCTGTTGAGCGGGAAGCACAAATGGCAGTCCTCACCGATGATACTTGTCGAGGAGTTTGCGCAAGGCCCTCAGTATAACCTTGAAATAATGGGAGATCAGGTCATAGCCATTGGCGCGGCGAACTACGCTCCACCTAATTTCGTCTGTCGCGGGCACCTCTATCCGGCCCCGCTGAATGACGAAGATTGCAAGCGTATTGCAGATCTTTCGCTGAGTTGTTTGCGAGCTCTCGGGCTCGGTTGGGGGCCAACGAACGTTGAACTTAGGTGGACGAACCACGGTCCAACCGTCATTGAAGTCAATCCGCGGCTTGCGGGTTCGCCCGTTCCTGACATGGTCCAACTGGCTTACGGTGTCGATCTCATCACCAACCACATCAGGCTCGTTGTTGGTGAGGAATTGGATTTGCGGGAAAGGCAGTCACACGCAGCGGGCTCGCGGTACCTACTTCCCGAGTGCGATGGCACTCTCGATTGGATCGACGGCCGGAGACGGGCGGCCGCCCTATCCGGTGTTGCCGAGGTAAAATTGTACGTTGAACCCAAGACGCCGATAATCATGAACGGCGATTCCGGAGACCGCATCGCACATGTCGTCGCTACTTCGCCCAGCCGTGCTCGGACAGAGGCGATACTGCAGGATGCCGTCGACTTAATCGATTGGTCGATAACTCCATTTCCGACCCTATCTGGAGTAGATTAAGCCTCGAACTATTTCGGGTAGTGGCGTTTTAGGCCGATGTGAAGCGCCGACGACCCGCCGAGACAAGCTGGCGAATTCCCCCGCCTGCAACATAAGGAATCGCGACGCAGCACTGGCGCAGCTCTTGTGGCCAACTGATGGAGTTCGTTCCACATTGCCTCTCTTGGTCTTTCAAAAGTCCATGGTCACCATTGATGCGGGGAGGCRCTTGCCTCTGACATCACAACAGCGTTCAGATTGGAAATACCTATGGCCACGTATCAGACGGAACGTTTGATTCTCACCTCCATGCGACCCGAGCACACCGCGGAATTGTTCCAGTTGCATGCCGATCCCGTGGTTCAGAAGATAATCTATGATAATACTCCGCAAACGATTGAGGATGTGCTCAACTGGATCGAAAGGTCTTTGGCACAGTGGCGCAAGAACGGCTTCGGCACTTGGATCGTATATGAAAAATGCGTTGACAGTCCTGTTTTCATCGGTCGCTGTGGCCTGCGTGACTACGCTGACACAAACAATATCGAACTCTCTATTTCATTGCTCCAACGCGGAGTAGGACGAGGTTTGGGGCTGGAGGCCGCACGATTCGCCATCACGCACGCTTTGCGAGGTTCGACCAAGGAAAAGGTAGTCGGCCTCATTAGGCATTGTAATTTGCGGTCGCAGCGGGCAGCCACAAAGCTTGGGCTGCGGTATATTGACGACCGCTGGCATGACGGCAGATTCTACCAATATTACGAAATGACCCGCGAGGAGTATTTTTCCCAGCCGCGGGACGGGGTCTCACGGTAAGTGGAAACACAGGCTCCGCTTGTTTGGATAGCGTCCCGCCGAATTTAAATGGCATCCTGCCGGGTTACGTTGAGCGCGGGGCGCGGCGACGATCATGCGGCCGTCGCCATGGCTTGGGCCGAAAGAAGCCTCGTTGGGCGCGCGCCCGCCGAGGCTCGAATGCGAGCGCACTCCATTATAGAAGGCAAGATACCGGGCGATCGGCGCGCGTGCCTCGGACACGCTGTCGTAGGAGCGCGGATAGGCCTCTATTTGATAGCGCGCCACAGCCGCTCGACGAAGACATTCTCGCGTCAGGCACCTTTGCCATCCATCCTGATGGACACACTCGCCGCCGCCAGCACGCCTGTGAACTCAAGGCTGATGAACTGGCTGCCCTGGTCCATGTTGAAGATCTCGGGTCGGCCATGTCTGGCCAGGGCCTCCTCGAGCGATGYGACGCAAAACGCCGCCTCCATCGTGATTGAGACCCGATGGGCCAGCACCGCTGGCTGAACACGTCGACGACGGCCGCAAGATAGACGAAGCTGTGCCGCACCGGGATGTAGCTGATGTCCATCGCCCAGACATGGTTCAGCCGTGCGATCATCGTCCCGCGCAAGAGATACGGGTAGATCTTGTGGCTCGCGGCTGGCTTGCTAGCACGTCCGGAGATCGATGATTCGATTTTGATGAGACGGCCGACGCCGCTTCTGATTCAACGTCTGCTTTCAGGAGGTGGACGATGGCGCGAGYGCTCGGAGAGGATCTTAGGTTGCGTGTTTTGAAGGCTGCGGATGAAGGGACTTCCGGCGCGTCAGGCGGCGGCACGATTTGGGGTGGGGATATCRAGCGCGATCCGCTGGATCGCAAGGGCCAAGCTGGGTGAGACGACGCCCCGGCCGCAAGGACGACGACGCGGGTCGCGGCTTTCCTCAAACCCTCCCGCCGCGAGATAGTCGTGCCGAGCGGGATCAGCCCCTAGAGTAATTGGTTAGAGCCCAAGACACTGGGCTGCCTTCACGTAGGGAAGGCCGTTGCTCCTTGTGCCCTCGACCAGGATGAGAGCCCTTTTTGACATTGTCTTTGACCCTCCTCTGCGCAGCTGTCGAAATCCGGTCAGTCACTGCTACATCCAAGCCATCAGGTCCACCAGACAACAAGATCTGGCCGCGCATGTCCGAAAAAGCTGTTCAGCACCAAGCGACGCTTTCCATTGCCTGATTGACCGGTGACCCCGTGAACGAAACCGCCATCAAGTAGGGCGATGTCCCCGGGTTTGAGCTGGATTTCGCGACTAGGCACCGCATCGAGATAAGCTGCGGAGTAGGGATATCCCGTGTTCTCCACGCCCTGCGACTTTCGATCTGCGACGGTCGGCTTGTGACTCCAGAGCCTCAAGTTTCCACCCTCATCAGGCATGCTGGGATAAAAGTTGAGTGCTGCGACGATGTTGTGYGCCACCGCAGAAAGCTCGAAATCGTTCCCGGCACGTAACACTTGAGCGACATCGTCGTGAGGGTCCAAGGAAAACGTGCCGCTGCCAGACCAGCTGAGACCGCGACAAACATTGGCCTTGCCATGTTCTGAACGGGCCAGCCGCAATTCAACGCCCTGTTTGTGAAGCTCGCGCTTCAACGCGTCGAAGAGGGCTCGGACCGGGTCAACTAAATTGCCAAAAAGGGCGTCAACGTGCGGCCGCGCATTTTCCGCCTCCTTGAAATAGGTGGCTGCATCCTTCCTGTAGTGGGATGYGCCGACATATTGTCCGGGGACGCCATCTTTGCGCTCCTTGAGACCGGAGCTGCCAACAAAGTTCGTGGTGATCTCCTGGGCTACTTCGGTGCTGAAAGCTCGCTTGATGTGCAGTGCCGTGATCTCACCCTTCAGGACCGAGATGATCTCCGCAGTGCTAATCGAGCCGGTTCGTTCTTTGATTGTAAGAGGCGAGATGGCCGGCGTTTGAGCTACTTGGTTAGTCGCCATTGGTTTTCTCCTGTAGTGCGTGATCGAGGATGGCCATGCCGTGATCGAGTTCGTCATCTGAGATGGTTATCGGCGGAAGGACTTTGATAACGTCGCGATTTGGCCCTGAGGATTCGATCAGCAAGYCGTTTTCGAACGCGACATCGTGCACGCGGTCAACATCGGCCTGTGAACGGCACTTGAGGCCGGCCATCAAACCACGGCCGCGCTTTTKTTCGATGCACATGGGGAATTTCRCAACGAGGCGATCAAGGTGTTCTTGAAGTTTGACGGTTGTCCGCTCGATGGCTGTAGTAAAGAGCCTATCGGACCACATTGTRCACATGGCCGCCGAAGTCACGAAGGCGAGATTATTGCCTCTGAAGGTCCCGCTATGTTCTCCCGGATTCCATATATCCAAGTCTGGGCGAATCAGAACTATGGACAACGGATTACCTGAACCGCTTAGCGATTTCGAAAGGGTCACGATGTCGGGCTCGATTTTCGCGAACTCGAACGAGAAGAAATCGCCTGTTCGTCCCGAACCTGCCTGAATATCATCCACGATGAAAACAACGTCGTGCTTACGGCAAATGCGCTGAATTTCTGAGAGCCAAGGTGCGGATGCGGTGTTCATGCCGCCTTCTGCCTGGATGGGCTCCAGGATGATTGCGGCCGGCTTCTCTATCCCGCTGCCTGGGTCGCTCAACACGTGATCAATGTAACTCGCGGAATCGAAAGTTTGGTTCGGATAGTTCTCGTAAGGGACACGGATCACATCGTGGCGAGCAACGCCGCCAAGCTGTCTGGTTGACGCTGAACCCGACACCGCCAAGGAGCCGAGCGACATCCCATGATACGAATTTGTGAAGDCCATAACGCTCGAGCGGCCGGTATATTTTCGCGCTAGCGCCAAAGCCGCTTCGTTAGCGTTTGTCCCGGTCGGCCCAGGAAACTGTATCTTGTAAGAAAGCCCCCTGGGCTTCAAGATCGAGTCGACAAACACTCTGATGAAATCACGCTTTGCGGCCGTATTCATATCAAGCGACAAAACTATATTTTTTTCGACGAGATATTTAATTGCCGGCGACATGATATCTGGGTTGTTATGACCGTAGTTAAGCGCACCGGACCCAACTAGGAAATCAATAAACGGTTTGCCGGCCTCGTCCCAGATTGTCGCCCCCAGAGATTTAGTAAATACTGTTGGAAACGACCGTCCATAGCGACGAACGTTAGACTCATAAGCTTCGAAGATGTCGATGTCCATTAAATRGCCTCTGTATGCCACTTGCGGTGAACGCTGCATGTTCTATGTGTAGGCATTCCAAATCATTGGGTCAGACAACTAGCTACGGCCAATCTCAGTTTGAATCCAACTTATCATTGTCGGCGGCTTGCATTCGCAAAGACTCAGTAAATTTTTTTGACGAATCTGTTGCGTAAGGGGCCAGTTGATGGCGTCTAGGTTGAAGTTTCAGGGCATGAGCATTTGATTTTGGCTTCGGGCCAGCGCTGGGCGATGCGAGACAAGGTCTGGGAGAGCCAGGCGAGGGGATCGACGCCATTCGTTGTGYCTTATGCCGACCGGCAAACTAGCCGAGTGCTTCTTTTGATAAGGACACTAGACCGCATTCCCGGCCAATGCGGTAGGGAGCCGATGGTTGACACTCGGAATAGTTCTGATGCGCTCAGAGGGCGTTCAAGATTCCAGAAGCCGGTCGTTCGGTCGAAATCGCTAGGCCTTAGCGCATTCGTACGGCTTCAGCTTTGCGAGTGCGGATTCCTTCAGTTCAAGATGTGCATGAAGATAGGTCAGCGTCGTTTCCATCGCCTCATGGCCAGCCACACGGCAATAACTGAGCAATCGACCCTGGCATGTAGTAGCTCCATGGCAGCGCTGCGCCGCAAGACATGGGGCGACACCCGTTTTAACCGAAGGGAGACGCAGTGCTCGCGCGCTTTGGTGTCATATTTGTTCAGCAGTGCCTGGACTCCGTCGGCGTTCAGTTTGCCACCGTGCATGTTCGGAAAGAGAGCCGTTGCGCCAGAGCGGCGCGACGCCGTGGATCATCAGCGTGCGCAGCAAATAACGGTCGCCGCGTTTGCTGATGCCGAATAGTCGGACCCGTCCTCCACTTGATCGCTGCTGCGGCACAAGGCCCAACCACGCCGCGAACCGTCGACCGTACTTGAATCCGGTTCTGTCACCGACAGGTGCAATCAATGCGTCGCCACTATCGGCAATGCCTTCGATCCTGCCGAGGCGTTGGCACGGCTCGCTGTCGCGAACGTCGCCTCCGCTCACCTTCAGGCACTGGGAACTTCCTTGCTGTGTTTTACACCGCTGAAATCGTTGAAGTGCTTCTCGGCGGGCAGCGGGTCAAGGCCGACCGGAAAACGATTGTTGCTCGCAGATACGTGGCGCGCCTTGATCCCTTTCACAGTTTCACAGCGCGAACGTTTCCTGAAACGCGGAGGGGCGCCCCTTTTCGACCTTCGCCGCACTGATGCCGACCTGCGCTGGTGCGGCGAGGGCAAGGAGTCGCAGCTTTGCTCCTATTCGCCAACTGTCGGAAATGGTGCGATCGACCAATCGATCGTATCGACGGCACGCTGGAGAATCGCCTCAGTCCGACCGGGGCTGGGTGAAGCGGCAACGACGTGTCCGATCCAGTCTCGGTAATCGCCTTTCCTGATAATCGGCGTCTTGGGTGCAACATAAAATTTGACCTCGGCCACACCTGGCACGGAGGCCGCCCGACTCTCGCCCGCGACCCAATCCAGTGTGCCATCGCGATCAGGAACTATGTACCGCGCCGCCGCAGTGTGCGAATGCCGTCTGTGCACGTCGCAGTCGTCGCCAATGGTAAGCTTGACGTGCTCGGTGATGAGATCGATACCGTAAGCTAACTGAACAAGTTGAGGACCGGGCGCGCCAGCAAGACGAGGGTTCACTTCAATGATGACTGGTCCTCGCTTCGTCCACCGTAGCTCAATGCACGTTGGCCCCCAGCCAAGGCCGAGAGCTCGCAAGCAGCGCAGTGAAACATCGGCGATACGCTCATGCTCGTCATCAGCCAGCGGGACCGGAAAGGTGGCCTCACGCCAGACAAAATGTGGTGGGGGGCCGAAGCCGCCGATACCGATCCCAATAACCTCACTTCCAATGATCTCGGTGAAATAATGGGGGCCTTGGGCGAATTCTTCGACCAGTATCCTCGGCGAAGACTGCCATCTGTGTTTTCCGCCCAACAGATAAGTGGTATGTTCGACCAACTCGTCGGCATTGCGGCACAATCGCACGCCCATGCTGCCGCTGCCTATCGCTGGCTTAACAATTACTGGCAGTCCAATCTCCGAGACCGCGCTTTCAACGTCGCTCGCATTTGCTGCCAAGCGATAAGCAGGGGTTGGAACGCCGGCCTCCGCGAGGAACTGACGTTGCACGAATTTGTCACAACATCGTTCGATCGACGCGGGGTTCGGTCCCGGTAGATCGAAGTGCCGACAGAGCTTGCCAACTGTCGCATAGACCGACTCGTCGTCGCCCGAAAAGCCAGTAATGCCAGCTATGTCATAGGTCGCGCRCAACTGGCAACATTCGCGGATCAACGCATCGAGATCGGCTGTATTGACGCGGATCGCCTCACTTCGTTCCGCCGCGACATAGGCGTACTGAGCTGGATCAGTCGACAGGGTAATTGGATGAAGGCCAAGACGCTTGGCCGCTTGAATGTATCGTAAACCATTACCTCTTGAATGGCCTTCAACCAGAATGAGCGCTCTTGTTGACATTTGCTGCTGACTCCGACGTTGCGCGCTGTGCCGTCCGAGCGTAAATCGGCATAAGTGTCTTTTGCCACGCCTCAGACGTCGCGGTGAAAGTACCATTGCCGGAAATTTGCGCTCGCAAAGATTCTGTAAAATTGTTTGAAGGATCAGTTGCGTGCGATTCCAATGAAACCGGGACGGTGATTCCGAAACGAAACCGGACGCCCATTCCGATTGGAGTGATGATGTGGACGCCTCCATCACCGGCGTCAGCAAGCGTGATATGGCTTTGCTGTTGCCTCACTGGAAAGCAAGGAGCATCCGCAATGCAAATTACCACGATCGGGCTTGATCTGGCCAAGAACGTTTTTCAGGTTCATGGCATTGATCAAGAAGGCAAGGTTGGCGTCCGGCGAAGCCTTCGCCGTTCGGAGGTTGTTGAGTATTTCGCCAAACCTCCACCTTGCCTCGTTGGCATTGAAGCCTGTGCAACGGCGCATCACTGGGCTCGCGAGATCGGTYGATTTGGGCACACGGTTCGTCTGATGCCGCCTGCCTATGTAAAACCCTACGTCAAACGCAACAAAAATGACATCGCCGATGCCGAAGCCATTTGCGAAGCGGTGACGAGGCCGAACATGCGCTTCGTTGCCGTGAAGACAGCGGCTCAACAATCGGTTTTGATGCTGCATCGCTGCCGAGTTCTTCTGGTCCGGCAACGAACTATGCTGGCCAATGCAATTCGCGCGCATCTGGCAGAATTCGGCATCGCGATGCCGCAAGGGATTCGTACTTTGCTGACGGCCCTGAATGTGCCGAAAAATGAAATGAACAACCTTCCCGATCTCGTCCGGATTGCACTCACCCCCATGACAGCAAGCCTCATCGAACTGGGTCAGCGCATTAAAGCACTGGAGATCGAGATTGCGCGCGAGCATCGCGGCAACGAGACCAGTCGCCGATTGGAAACGATTCCCGGTTTTGGTGTCATCACATCAACAGCGATGGCAGCGACAGTCRCAGACCCGACAGCCTTCAAATCTGGCCGTGAATTCGCCGCCTGGCTCGGCCTTACGCCAAGAGAGAGTTCTTCGGGGGGCAARCAACGGCTCGGCAGCATCCAAGATGGGCGACGGGTATCTTCGAACGTTGCTCGTTGTCGGAGCGACGGCGGTGATCCGCTTCGCTCGCGAGGAAGGGTCCGCCAAGACGGCGTGATCCGTAAGCTCATGGAGAAAAAGCCTGCGAAGGTCGTGGCGGTTGCGCTCGCCAACAAGATGGCGCGCATTGCCTGGGCGCTGATGACGAGAGGAGAGATTTACCGTGCCATCCCCGCTTGATCTGGCGTGGGCTTGAACGCGACAACGAGTTGGTGAGGGAAAGACACTTGACGAGAACCGGTCAGGGGCCGGGGTTGGAAAGCCCGAGGGGTGCAGCGACTTTTGAGCGCGCTGGAGTGTTTAGGGATCCAATCCGCGGAGATTCATCAGGGCCAGCGGCTCAACACACCGCATCGAAGGCCGAACATATGACTGCAACCGACCGTTTTTGAGAATGGTGCCACTTTCGTCTTGCCAAGGAGGCGTCCACATATGCACCCTCAGACTGAGACAAGGAAGATCGCGGACAGTTTCCCCGCAGGAGAGGAAACTGGGGCATGGCCGGACGGCAAAGAGTTATTGATGAGGACCAAAAGCTGGAGCTGCTCCAGCGCATGGAGGCGGCCGAAACCGTCAGCAAGTTGGCAGATGAGGTTGGCATCAGTCGCCAACTCTTTACGAGTGGCGAGATCATCTCAGGCTTCGTGGTAACCTGAAGTCACGTCGGCGCGGCCGGCCGGCGAGAGTGGCGGGAGGAGTTGACGGCGAAGTGCCATTGCCGAGCGCAGTTGATCCCCCGGCGGCTCAGGRAAAGGCACTGACCAAGGCCAAGCGCCGGAAGGGATGGCGGTCTCGTCGGCGGGAGATGATATTCGGTCAGTTCGGCGAGGCATATCACCATGCCGTGCATCGGCAACCGCGGTGCCGTTGTTGCCATCTCTTTATCAGATGCCGGCAATATAAAAGCTGCATTTGACGCCCGCTGGGGCCTATCGCTATCGCTAGGCCGCGAGCCCAGCGTCCAACGCGCCGCGCCGGGCTTTGGCTACAAATCACGTCGATTTGGAGATAGTGCTATGACGACGCTGATCAGTGTTACTGACCCAAAGGGCCTCGAGGCGCTGACGTGGCGCTGTATAGGACCAGCCAGGGGTGGCCGCGTTGTGGCGGTCGCGGGGGATCCCAGCGACCCAATGGTGTTCTACTTCGGGGCCTGTGCAGGTGGAGTGTGGAAGACTATCGACGGCGGGATTTACTGGCGCTGCGTGTCAGATGGTTACTTCAAGAGCGCCAGCGTCGGCGCGTTGTCGGTTGCACGTTCCGACTCCAACGTAATTTATGCCGGAATGGGTGAGACGACGATCCGCGGCGACGTCTCATATGGCGACGGAGTCTACAGGTCGACGGACGCCGGTCGCAGTTGGACCCATATGGGACTGAAACAAAGCCGCCACATCGGCAGGGTCTGCATCCACCCGCAAGATTCCGATATTGTCTATGTCGCGGCGCTCGGGGACGCTTTTGGGCCCAATGAGGAGCGCGGCGTGTTCCGCTCCAAAAACGGCGGCAAGACTTGGCAGAAGATCCTTTACCGCAGCCCCGACGCCGGTGCCGTCGACATTTCGATGGACCCGAACAATCCGCGTATACTCTTCGCCACCACCTGGGAGGCGCGGCGGAATTTCTGGAGCTTGAACAGCGGCGGGCCGGGGAGCGGAATGTTCCGGTCTCTCGACGGCGGCGACAGCTGGGAGGAACTGTCTGGGCGGAACGGGCTACCGGACGGGGTACTCGGCAAGCTAGGCGTCTCTGTTTCGCAGGCGCAGCGCGGGCGCGTCTACGCCCTCGTCGAGGCCCAGGGCGATAAAATCGGCCTCTATCGCAGCGACGATTATGGCGACTGCTGGATTCAGGTTTCGCAGAACCGAGATCTGATGCACCGCCCTTTCTATTATACCCACATCTTCGCGGACACCGGCCATCCCGATACTGTCTATGTAAACAACTTGCAGATGTGGAAGTCCACCGATGGAGGGGCGAGCTTTACCGAAGTGACCACTCCTCACGGTGATAATCACGATCTCTGGATCGACCCGGCTAATCCCAAGCGGATGGCCCAGGGCAATGATGGCGGTGCTTGCGTCACCTTCAACGGCGGCAGAACCTGGTCGTCGATCTACAATCAACTGACGGCGCAGTTCTATCGCATCGACGTCGATGACAAGCACCCTTATCGCGTTTATGCCACCCAGCAGGACAACACCGCAATCTCGGTCCCGAGCGCCTCGGAATGGGGTGTTATTCCGCTCGGCGAATCCACCTATCCGGGCACTGGCGAGAGCGGCTTCATCGTTGTCGATCCGAGTAATTCCGATGTGGTTTATTGCGGTGCGATCGGATCGAGTCCGGGCGRCACCGGAGCTTTGCAACGATACGACCACCGGACCCGGCAAATCAGGGTGGTCAACGTCTGGCCGGAAAACGGGAACGGCATGGCGCCGAAGGATATGCGCTACCGCTTTGGCTGGACCTTCCCCCTCACATTCTCACCGCATGATCCGAACACGCTTTATGCCGGAGGCAACCATGTTTTCCGTAGCGAAGACGAAGGATCGAGTTGGACAGCGATGTCCCCCGATCTCAGCCGGAACGATCCTATTCGGCAGGATTACTCAGGGGGAATCTTGACTCGCGATAACTCCGGCGCCGAGGTGCATGCGACATGCGCCTCGCTTGTGGAATCGACCCACCGCAGGGGCGAGATCTGGGCTGCTACGGACGACGGTCTTGTCCATGTGACGCGCAACAGTGGAGCGCAGTGGAGAAACGTCACGCCCGACAGCATGCCAGAGCTAGCTTATGTCGGCTGCGTCGAAATCTCACCCCACGATGCGAACACGGTATATCTAGCGGCCACACGGTACAAACTTTCCGACTACCAACCCTATCTCTTCCGCACGAAGGATGGTGGCAAGAGTTGGCAGCCAATCAATGGCGATTTTCCGACGGACGAAATCACCCGGGTGGTGCGCGCGGATCCAGYCAGGCCCGGACTCCTGTTTGTCGGCACGGAAACGGGTGTTTTCTTCAGCCTCGACGAYGGCTCGCATTGGTCGCGCATGGCCRGCGGCCTCCCCGTTGTCCCGGTTTACGACCTCAAGATCAAGGAGAGCGATCTCGTCGCCGGCACTCACGGACGGTCCTTTTGGATTCTGGATGATATAACGCCGTTGCGCGAGTTAGYCCCGGATCAGCACGACGTGAAGCTCATAACTCCGCGCCCGACAGTTCGCACCAAACTTTCTGTTTACGCCGGGACGGATTTCGCCAACTTTGGCACGAGCTACAGCTCTGCATTCGGCGTTGGCGCTGGTACAGAGAGTGTTGAATTGGTCGACGGCCGACGCGTTCGCCTTTACCTCGACTGCGGCGAGAACCCGCCTAACGGTGCCATCGTCTACTATTGGCTTCCAGAAGATGTGAAAGAGCCTGTCAAGCTCACGTTCCGGGACGCTGCCGACAACAGCATCATTTCCTTCTCGAGCGACGATCAGGGTACATCGTTTGATCGAAGGCCCGGCACGAAGGTTGGTCTCAACCGATTTGTGTGGGATCTAAAATATCCAGGGCCCGTCAAGCTCGATCCGTCGCTAGTGACACGAAAGTACCAGCCGCTTGCGGCGGAGCCTGAGGACCCGAGCGGCCCGACGATAGTCCCCGGGGTTTATAAGGTCGAGCTACAGGTCGGCGGCAAGAGCCAGACAATCGCATTCACCGTGATCAAGGACCCTCGCGTCGGCACAACCGAAAAGGAGTTCCAAGAGCAGTTTGCACTGTCGCAAAAGCTGTTGGACAAGCTGTCAACGCTCAATCAGGCGGTCAATCGCCTCCGCCTCCTGAAGCGCCAGCTCGCGGATATACACAAAAGGCTCGCTAACAGTCAGAGATCGCTGGGAGACAGAGCCCAAGCTTTGATCGCGCGGCTCGAAATGATCGAGGGAGCGCTGGTCGACAACAAGCGGGAGACGCCGCGAGACCGAGACGACCGCAACCCAGTCGGCTTGGACGATAAACTGATCGACCTTGTCAGCACGGTGAATATCGCGGACGCCCCGCCAAGTCTGCAGGCTCGGCATGTCGCGGACGTGATCATGTCGAAGGTCGATACCGAAATCGAAAACCTTGCCGAGCTCGTGAGAAACGAGGTCACTGCGCYCAATGTCGAGCTTAAGAGCGCTGGCATAGAACTGCTCGGTACCACGGCACCCTAGTGTGTCCGTGGGGACACACGTGTCGATTTAGCAATCGTTCCAGGAAAGGACAGAGACATGGATTTCATTGAGCGAATTTTTGGCGTGGCTCCGGATGGAGGTGATGGTACGACCGAGATGCTCTATATCGCAGCTGCGGTCGCCCTAGTTGCGATGGTGGTTGTCTGTCGGTGGCTACGTAGACGTGCTGTAACGCGGCATCGGTAAACCTGCAGCCTTCATCTTCGCCGTAATCCGTTACCGCGCGAGAGCCCTCCCTGTCAGCCAGCCCCCCTAGGGAGAAAGCAAGTGTGATTGGGTGATCGCAACCGACCAAACAGCCGATTCTGTTGTCCGAAGATGGCGCCAAATAAAATCATCGCGACAGAGGGGCGCCGGCCCCCCCCCTCGCGTGCTCTCGCGGCGGCTTGTCATGATGCAGCGTGTCGGGCCGGGCGGGGGTACCGTCGCAGGTTCCCGCGTAGCTGACCRCTTTGCCGCGGTGGGCATAAGTGTTCGTCGTAAAAGCGGACCTTCTAGTCTAAACAGTCTTAGGTGGCTGCGACTCGGTTTCTCATGCGAGGTCTCTATCGCTGAGATTTCAGCATCCGCCCTAACTGCGGCGAGGTTGAAGGGCTGGTTGGCCGATGCTCGTCAACGCCTTCGCACCCAACTGGCTGGAGGTGTGGTGGGCTTCGCGCTCGACCCGTGAGTATCGATGATGAGTTCGAGAATCACGAGATTAACGCGCCGGTGCTTTGGTATTGGCGAAGTCGGGCGTCGTTCTCCCATCTAAGGAGCCAGATGGCGATAATCCCAAAACTGAATTTGACCCGGGCGGGCCCAGGTCACCAAAGTTATGACAACGAGGGTCACACAACAGAGTACCCACACCGGATAGCAATGTGAGCAGGCCGGCGGGTAGATGGTCGATCAGCGCATCGCAAAAGATTGAGCTGCTTCGATAGGGGTAAAAGTCGGACCGAGGGCCAACCACAAAGGCACCGTCGGCTTCTGTGGTTAGGCAGATGCTGTATTGCCTAATTGAATCAACATAAGAGACCGGAACATGAAAATCTCTCGACGTGAAATCATAAAGGCAGGTTTAGCCGCTGGAACGGCCTTAGCGATCCCTTCCGTCCTGCGGGCGCAGACAGCGCCAACCGACGCGCGGACCGTCCGTATGGTGAAGACCGGCGGCCTAAGCATCTTCGATCCTATGGCTACGACCGCTACCATCACTTTGGACCACGCCATAGCGATTTACGATACGCTGTTCTCGCTTGACTCTAAACGTATGCCACAACCGCAAATGGTCGGGAAATGGGGCCTTTCCGACGACAAGAAGAATTATACATTTGAGTTGCGAGATGGCCTCAGCTGGCACGACGGCAGCCCCGTCACCGCCGCGGACTGCGTCGCCTCGATCCGCCGATGGGGCCAAGCGAAATCAGGTGGCCGATTGGTGATGGCGCGGGTCACGGACATCTCGAAGAAGGACGACAAGACATTCACGATCTCACTCAGGGAGCGGCTGGGGCTTCTGCCCACTATCCTGACGTCGAACCTCTACGTCATGCGCGAGAAAGATGCCACTAGACCTGCGACCGACGCAGTTACCGCGAACATCGGATCGGGGCCTTTCAAGTTCAATCAAGCTCTGGCGAAACCCGGCGTCAGTTTCGCCTACGACCGCAATGAAAAATACGTGYCACGCGGCGAGCCATCTGACGGGTTGGCTGGCRCCAAAGTCGTCAAGGTCGATCGTGTCATCTGGGACAATATCGGCGACCAGCAGACTGCTTTCACGGCTTTGCAGGCGGGGGAGATCGACTACTTTGATGGGCCGCCTGCCGATTTCTTCGGCGTGATAGAAAGTGACCCTAACTTGGCCCTCGAAGTTCTCGATAAATCCGGTCAAGTTTATATCTTGCGCATGAATTGTTTGCAAAAACCGTTCAACAATGTGAAGGCACGCCAAGCAGTCCTTCACTTGGTCAACCAGGATGCTTATCTCCGGGTTATTTCGCCGGACCCACAGTATGGCAGTACCATCACTTCATTTTTTGGGGACGGTAACCCAATATCGAACGATGAAAATACAGCCTGGTACAAAAAGGGCGGTGATCCTGAGAAGGCGAAGAAACTCTTTGAGGAGGCCGGATATGCAGGCGAAAAAGTCGTCATTCTGCAACCGACGGACTGGGCAGAGGGAAGCAACGCCTCGCAAATTTTGGCGGCGGAATTGCGAAAGGTTGGCGTCAACGCGGAACTCGCGGCAAGCGACTGGGGCGGTGTTGCAGCCCGCCGCGCCAACAAGGGTTCAGTTAGCGAGGGTGGCTGGAGCATCTTTGTAACAAGCGAGTCAGACGCCACCCGAGGTGATCCTATCAGCCAATCGTCTCTCGCCGCCAATGGTGACAAGGCTTGGTATGGTTGGCCGAACAGCGAAGAGTATGAGGCTCTTCGCGCTAAATGGGCCGATGCCGAAACGCTGGAGGAGCGCAAGGCGCTTGCCCGTAGGATGCAGCAAGTCGCTTGGGATCTTGCTGGTACAGTTTTTCTGGGTCGGGTTGTTACCCCAATCGCACGCCGCAAGATCCTTACCGGCCTCATCGGCATGCCAGAGTCTGTCCCAATGTGGAATATGCAGAAAGCTGAGGCGTAATGGCTGGCTATCCTTCACAGATTGGAGCCCACCATCGCCGGCATGGAGTGCTATCATAGATTTCCCGCTCAGCTTCTCGCCGGTCGATTCGAAGATACTTTCTGTCGGTGGCAACCAGCTTATTCAGGGCGAGGCCTATCGCCGATCCGGCCATGTCCGGGTTTATTGCAGACAGGGCCAGCGACTGCATTCTACTCTTGTGGGGAATTCATGACTAATCCGGTACTAGTAGAGGTTTTGCGCGGCACGACTGTCGAGAGTGCCCATCGCGGTGCCATCGCCGTCTTCGACGCCGATGCCAAGYCGGTGTGGGAACTCGGCGATACAGCACGCCCGGTGTTCCCGCGTTCGGCGGTCAAGGCCATCCAAGCGTTGCCGCTGGTGGAGAGCGGCGCAGCGGAAGCGTTTGGCTTCGGCGATCGCGAACTGGYGCTCGCCTGCGCCTCTCATTCAGGCGAACCGGCACATGTCGAACTGGCACGGGCGATGCTGTCAAAAGCAGGTCTTGATAAGACAGCGCTGGAGTGCGGCGCGCACTGGCCGTCGAGCCATGAAGCAACAGTCGCGCTCGCTCGCGCCGGCGGATCGCCGAACGCATTGCATAACAATTGTTCCGGCAAGCATTCCGGGTTCCTTTGCACTTGCGTCCATGCCGGCTTCGCCCATAGYGGCTACGTCAAGGCCGGYCATGCCTTGCAGGGGATGGTGCGGGAGGCCGTGCAGGCGGTGACCGGCGTCGCCCATGATGTCGACCATTGCGGCACCGACGGCTGCTCGATCCCGACCTATGCCGTGCCGCTGCGCAGCCTTGCGTGTGGATTTGCCCGAATGGCGACTGGTGTCGGCTTCGAACCGGTGCGCGCCAGGGCGGCGAAGCGGTTGCTCACTGCCTGCATGGCCGAGCCTTTCCTGGTTTCTGGCACCGACGGGGCCGACGTCGCGCTGATGCAAGCTGCACCCAGCCGGATTTTCGTCAAGATCGGTGCCGAAGGCGTCTACTGCGCGGCGCTGCCGCAACTTGGTTTCGGTATCGCGCTCAAATGCGATGACGGTGCCGGCCGTGCCGGCGAGGTCATGATCGCCGCCGTGCTGGCCAAGTTTCTGCTATATGACGTCGCACTTACGGCGGAACTGACCGAATTGACGCGCCCTGCCATCTTAAGCCGAATGGGCGCCAAGGTCGGAGCACTCCGACCGACCGCCGCATTCGGGTAACTAAGTAGAATTCAGCTAGCGTCGCAATTGCGCTCAACGATCAGATGCGCATATCGGCACTGCCAGATTCCGGTCGCCGGCACGGGGTGGCGGACGACATGGCCCGGTTGTGCAGCCCGACTAACCCCAGCCAAATACAGAGCGGCGAATGTGAACCGCCTGCCCAACAAAAGACATGGACCTAAAATGCCAATTCTCAACTGCGCCGCGGAAATGCAGGAAGAAGTTGCCGGCTGGCGACGACATCTCCACCAGACGCCGGAGCTGAATTTCGACGTCTTCCAGACCGCCGGCTTCGTCACCGAGAAGCTGAAGGCCTTCGGCTGCGACGAGGTGGTGACGGGGCTTGGCAAGACCGGCGTCGTCGGCATCATCCGCGGCCGAAAGGGCGATGGCCCGACGATCGGGCTGCGCGCCGACATGGACGCGCTGCCGATCGACGAGATCRCCGGCAAGCCATGGGCCTCGACCGTGCGCGGCAAGATGCATGCCTGCGGCCATGACGGCCATACCGCGATGCTCTTGGGCGCCGCCAAATATCTTGCCGAGACGCGCAATTTCGCCGGCACAGTGGCTGTGATCTTCCAGCCGGCCGAGGAAGGCGGCGGCGGCGGCAACGAGATGGTCAAGGATGGCATGATGGAACGCTTCGACATCGAGAAGGTGTTCGGCATGCACAACATGCCGGGCTTGCCGGTCGGCCAGTTCGCCATCAGGCCCGGTCCGATCATGGYCGCGACGGCAGCATTCACTATCACTGTCAAGGGTCGCGGCGGGCATGCCGCGATGCCGCACGGCACGATCGATCCGATCGTCATCGCCAGCCAGTTGGTGGGCGCGCTGCAGACCGTCGCCTCCCGCAGCACCGATCCGGTCGAGGCGGTGGTGGTGTCGGTGACGAAGTTCCACGCCGGCGATGCCTATAATGTCATTTCCGAAAGCGCCGAGATCGCCGGCACCGTGCGCACGCTGAAGAAGCAGATTGCCAAGAAGGCCGAGGAGCGCATCCGCGCACTTTGCGAAGGGCTCGGCCTGGCGTTCGGAGCGACGGTCGCGGTAGAATACAGTTCCGGCTATCCCGTCACCTTCAACCATCCGGAGGAGATGATGTTTGCGAGCGACATTGCGGCCAACGTCGCCGGCGACGGCCAAGTGCACCGCGCTATCGAGCCGATAATGGGCAGCGAGGATTTCTCCTATATGCTGGAGGCGCGGCCGGGAGCTTTCATCTTCATCGGCAATGGCGACACTGCGGGCCTGCACAACCCCGCCTACGACTTCAACGACGAGGCCATCCCGCATGGCATGAGCTATTGGGTGAAACTCGCAGAGACGGCGCTTGCCGCATGAGAATTTTGCAGCCAAGTGGAGCCGCGTGTTGTCGCAGAAAATGCGGCGAAACTACAGACATCCACTCACTGCGAACCTTGATGTGGGTTTCCTCAACATGTCATTTGGCGGGGTAACGGCACGCTTGCCGCCCTTCAAGCGCTCTGGCGACCGCGGCACGAAATGAATGACTCAGCGATGGATCGCTGAATGATCAACGTCGAGCCGCGTTCGGCCATCATTTCTTTCAAGTCACGCAGGCTAGATTGTAGGCTAGATATCAGCACACGCATAACAAGACGAGGGACTGGTCGACCTGATGACCTTTGAGCACCTCGAAGCTCACGAAAATTGATGCAGGGTTCTCCCACGTGACCATCATCAAAACTTTGCAACAAAATACTCATGCGAGCTCTGTCTCTGAGTTTCATTATAGCAGCATTTGTCTTGACTGGGGCGAGGTTGAAAGGCTGGCTGACCGGTGCGGAGTCAACGCCTTCGCAACCAACTGGCTGGAGGTGTGGTGGGCTTCGCGCCCGACTTGTGAGTGTCGATGATGAGTTCCGAGAAATACGGAATTAATGCGCGGGTGCTTTGGTATTGGCGAAGTCGAGCGTCGTTTCCCCATCTAGGAGCCAGATGGCGATAATCCACAAACTGAATTTGACCCGGGCAGCCCCCGGGTCAACAAGTTATGACAACGAGGGTCACACAACAGAGTACCGACACCGGATCGCAATGCGAGCGGCGGCGGGTAGACGGTCGATCAGCGCATCGGAAAACACTGAACTGCTTCGAGATGGGGGCAAAAGTCGGACCGAGAGCCTCCCCACAAAAGTCACCGTCGGCTTCCGTGGTTGGGCTACGCAGCAATTACCTAAATGAATCAACATAAGGGGAGCGGAACATGAATATCTCTCGACGCAATCTCTTCAAGGTGGGCTTGGCTGCCGGAACGGTGCTTTCGATGCCTTCAATCCTGCGCGCGCAGGCTTCCTCGTCTGGGGCCCGTTCGGTGCGGATGGTCAAGGCAAGCGATCTTCGTGTGTTCGATCCGATCTGGACGGCCACGAACATCACCGCGGACCACGGCGCCGCGATTTACGACACCTTATTCTCGCTTGATTCCCAGTTCATGCCGCAGCCGCAGATGGTGGGAAGATGGGATGTTTCTGATGACAAGAGGACTTATACGTTCGAGCTGCGGGACGGACTCAGTTGGCATGACGGCACACCAGTAACAGCGGCTGATTGTGTCGCCTCCATCCGTCGCTGGGGCCAAGTGCATCCTGGTGGGCAGCTGATTGTAGCCCGCGCGAAGGATATCTCCAAGAAGGACGACAAGACTTTCACAATTGCCCTTAAGGAGCCGCTCGGGCTACTCATCGACATCCTGGCAGACCTGACCCCGCCCTGCCTCTTCATCATGCGCGAGAAGGACGCTAACCGCCCTGCAACGGAGCAGGTGACTACGACGATTGGGTCAGGGCCATTCAAGTTCAACGAAGGGCTTGCTAAGCCCGGCGCGAGYATCACCTACGATCGCAATGATAAATACGTGCCGCGGAACGAGCCATCCGATGGACTGGCCGGTGGCAAGATCGTCAATGTCGATCGCATCGTTTGGGATGTCATTGCCGACCAGCAGACAGCAATGGCGGCGCTGCAGGCTGATGAGGTCGACTACTTTGAGACGCCACCGGCTGACCTTTTCTCGATGGTGGAGAGCGATTCCAATCTCGCGCTCGAGGTTTTGGATAAGCTGGGCTGGGATGTGATCCTGCGCATGAATTGTCTGCAGAAGCCGTTTGACAACGTCAAGGCGCGGCAGGCAGTGCTTCACCTGATCGACCAGGAGGCGTGCATGCAGGCCATGTACCCCGACCCAAAGTATGTCAGTACAGTCACTTCGATATTTGGCCGCGATACRCTCGTTTCGAATGACGAGAACACGGGATGGTTCAAGAAAGGCGGCGACCCGGACAAAGCCAAGCAACTTTTCAAGGAAGCAGGCTACGCAGGCGAAAAAGTTGTTATTCTCGACCCGAYGGACTGGCATGAATCCGACAATGCGTCGCAACTTCTGGCAGCGACGCTGCGAAAGATCGGCGTTAATGCGGAGCTTGCACCGAGCGACTGGGGCGGGCTCACCACCCGGCGGGCAAAGAAGGAGCCCGTCGAGAACGGCGGCTGGAGTATGTTCATTACTTCGGAATCCAACTATTCTCTTGGCRATCCCCTCGCGACTCCGCTGCTTCTCGCGAACGGGGACGATGCGTGGTATGGCTGGCCAAAGAACGAAGAATATGAAGCACTTCGGACCAAATGGGCCGATGCCGGAACGCTCGACGAGCGCAAGGGAATGGCGMGCAAGATGCAAGCAATTTGGTGGGACTACGTCGGCGATGTAAGGCTCGGAACTTATGTTTCGCCGATAGCGCGTCGTAAGACGCTGACCGGTCTCATTGGCATGCCTCAGATCGTTCCAATGTGGAATATGCAGAAGGCTTCCGGCTGATGGTAGCATACCTGCTACGCAGGTTAGTTTCGACCATCGCCGTAATGGCGATGGTCGGGATGTTTGTTTTCCTGCTGCTGAGGCTGGCGCCTGGAGATCCGGCGGCCATTATCGCCGGTAAGTCCGCCACGGTGGAGATGATTGCTRGCATCCGCGAGAAGCTGGGGCTGAATGAGCCCATGCCGATCCAATTCGTCCGGTGGGTAGGGGACATGCTTGGCGGTGATTTCGGCACTTCGATCTTTGCCGGCCGACCCGTTCTGGAGCTTCTCGGGCAAAGGCTGGAGCCGACCCTTTCCCTCTCGATCCTGACCATGATCGTTTCGGTTTTGCTTGGAGTTTCATTCGGGATCTTCGCCGCGTGGCGGGCTGGTGGCGCAGTCGACCGCATGCTTTCGGTGTTCGCGGCGATTGGCTTTTCGGTGCCGGTATTTGTCGTCGGCTATTTCATCATATATTGGTTCGCGATCAGCATGCATTGGCTGCCGGTRCAGGGATATCGGCCAATCGCCCAGGGAGTCGGGCCTTGGTTTGAGCACCTGGTTCTTCCTACTATGGCGCTTAGTCTCGGCTATATTGCTTTTATCGCCAGGATCACGCGCGCGAGCATGCTGGAGGTTCTGTCCGAGGACTATATGCGAACGGCCGCTGCCAAGGGTGCGTCGCCATACGCCATGCTTTTCCACCATGCCTTGAAGAATGCGGGGGTGCCGATCCTGACGGTGGTGGGCTTGTGTTTCGCCTATTTGATCTCCGGGGTCGTCATCACCGAAACCGTCTTCAATGTACCCGGGATCGGTCGTCTCACGGTCGATGCGATCAACAATCGCGACTATCCGATAATCCAGGGTGTGCTGATCCTTGCTTCAGGCATGTATGTTCTGGTCAATCTCGCCGTTGATCTTGCCTACACACTGATCGACCCTCGTATCCGGTATTGACATGACGCTTCTCTCCGCCCCGGTTGAAGCAGCGCCGATCGGCCGCTTGCAACTGTCCAATGTTCCGCGCTTTGCGAAGCGGCATCCGCTCGTCCTTCTGGGCGGTGGCCTTCTGACCGTGCTGATCGCGTTGGCGCTTGCTGCGCCGCTTTACGCAGGCGATGCCGTGAACATGGACCCATTCAAGCGGCTGCTGCCGCCATCAGCGGACATGTGGTTCGGGWGCGATAATCTGGGACGGGACGTGTTTGCACGGACAATCTTTGGTACTCGGATCTCGCTTATGGTGGGCTTGCTTTCGGCAACCTGCGCAGCTGTGGGCGGGCTGTTGATCGGCATCCTGGCCGGTTACAGCCGAGCTTTTGACGGGGTGGCTATGAGGGTCATGGACGGCCTGATGTCCATCCCAACGATCCTCTTGGCCATTGCGCTCATTTCCCTGACCGGTCCCGGCATTGGCATCCTTATTGTCGCTATTGCCATCCCTGAGCTTCCGGGTGTCGCTCGGCTGGTCCGCTCGGTCGTTCTTACAGTGCGTGAACGTCCCTACGTCGAGGCTGCGGTTTGCGGCGGCGCGCGTCTGCCGAAGGTGTTGTGGCGCCATATTTTACCGAGCACCATCCCGCCGCTCATGGTCCAGGCCGCCAATGTATGYGCCAGCGCGATCCTGACGGAGGCGGGACTGAGTTTCCTGGRAGTCGGTGTGCCGCCCGAAATCCCGAGCTGGGGGAACATGATTGCCAGTTCACGACTTTACCTGGCAATCGCGCCGATGACGATCTTTGCTCCMGGCATCTGTCTGGCCGTCACGGTTCTTGCCGTCAACCTGCTCGGTGATGGCCTGCGCGACCTGTTCGATCCCCGCGCGAAGCGGAGGCGCTGATGCAAATGCACACGACAGTAACCAACGATGTGCTTCTCGAGGTGCGCGACCTCGAGACCCATTTTTACGGCGAGGAAAGCGTCACTCGCGCGCTGGGCGGCATCARCTTCCAGGTCATGAAAGGCGAGACGCTCGGCGTGGTGGGAGAGTCCGGCTGCGGCAAGAGCGTCACCGCTCTTTCTATTCTTCGACTGCTGCCGAAGCTCGCCGCCAGGACTGTCGGCGGCGAGATYCGGTTCGACGGATGCAACCTGCTCGAGCTCTCCGACCGGAAGATGCGAAAGATTCGCGGCGACCGGATCGCGATGATCTTCCAGGAGCCGATGACGAGTCTGAACCCGGTTTATACCGTCGGCCACCAAATTGCCGAAGCGGTGCAGATCCACACAAGAGCCTCCCGAACAGAAGCGATGGCAAAGGCTCAAGAAATGTTGCGCCTGGTCCGCATCGCGGACCCTGAGCGCCGCGTCAACAACTATCCGCACGAAATGTCAGGCGGTATGCGCCAGCGCGCAATGATTGYCATGGCGCTTGCCTGCTCGCCGCAGCTCTTGATCGCCGACGAGCCAACAACGGCCCTCGATGTTACAATTCAGGCGCAGATCCTTCGGCTGATCGTCGATCTGAAAGAGCGTACAGGAACGGCAGTCATGTTCATCACCCATGACTTGGGCGTGGTGGCAGAGACCTGCCAACGCGTCATCGTCATGTATGCCGGTCGCATCGTGGAGCAAGCGGGCGTCGTGGATCTGTTCGCGCGCCCATCGCATCCCTACACTCAGGGCTTGATGCGCTCGGTGCCGGATCGGCGGCGCGGTCGACAACAACGTCTGTCGGAAATTCCCGGAACCGTACCCAGCCTGCGCGAGCCGATCGTCGGCTGCAGTTTCGCTTCACGCTRTCCATTCGCGATAGATATTTGTCGCGAAAAGACACCAATATTGCGAGATGTCGTGCGTGGTCATTCCGCCGCTTGCTGGCGCGCCGAGGAGGTCATGGGGGCATGAACACTCCATTGTTGAATGTCGACCGTCTGACCAAACATTTCCCGCTCAGCGCAGGTATCTTGAACAGAGAGATCCCGGTGGTGCGGGCCGTGGAAGACGTTTCATTCTCGGTTTCGGCCGGCGAGACGCTGTGTATCGTCGGCGAATCCGGTTGCGGCAAGTCCACCGTGGCACGTCTGCTCATGCGGCTTGCGGAGCCGACGAGCGGACGCGTCTTGATCGAAGGCACAGACATCGCCGGTCTGAGGAAGGGCTCGCTTCGGACCTGGCGTCGTCGGATGCAGATGGTATTCCAGGATCCTTACTCTTCGCTGAACCCGCGGCTTACCGCCGAAAAGATCATTACCGAACCTGTCGAGAACTTTGAGCGCCTCAGCCGCAGGCAGCGCAAAGCTCTGGCAGCCGATCTTCTGCGCAAGGTTGGCATGTCGCCTCAGATGATGGACAGGCTTCCATCCGAACTGTCGGGTGGGCAGCGGCAGCGGCTGGGCATAGCGCGAGCACTGGCACTCCAGCCCTCGCTCCTCATCGCCGACGAGGCGGTGTCGGCTTTGGACGTCTCCGTCCAGGCCCAAATCCTGAACCTGCTTCTGGACCTTCAAAAGCAGATGGGGATCGCGTTGATCTTCATCTCGCATGACCTTGGCGTTGTCGAGCATATCGGGCATCGCGTGGCGGTCATGTATCTGGGGAGGATCGTTGAACTCGCCCATTGCGAGGCGCTGTTCGCCAAGCCTGTCCACCCTTACACTGAGGCGCTGATCGCAGCGGCTCCAATACCGGATCCAACGCGGGTGCGCCTGGAAGCTCCCGTCGAAGGGGAGGTGCCGAGTCCGATTAATCCTCCCAAGGGCTGCGCGTTCCATCCGCGCTGCCCGCTAGCGGTCGAACGATGTCGTATCGATGTGCCGCCTCTGGTCGCCATGGCAGATGGGCGGGTTGTGGCGTGTCATGTGCGCGCTCCCGCGACAGAGGCGCTGRCCACCACTCGAACACCCGAAGGGACAGCCGCGCAAACACATGGCTGAGGATCTCCTGCCGAAACGTATGGCAGCATACGAGGACTGGAAATCCGACGGCTAGCATAGCTTGAGCTGGAGCATTGAGCCTGKGGTCCCAGCGTTTTCGGTGTAAGCGATATGCTGAGCCTGCCCGCTTGCCGGCCGGTCAATCCTCGTCGAGCGTCCCAGGCCACACAGCATCTGATTATCTTGTCGCAAGATGGCAGCCACAACAAAGATATATTGGATCGAGTTAATAAATAGAGGCAATTTAGTTTGCGTTCCCCTATTCAGCCGATGGAGAGGTCATTGAAGAGCGACATCAACGAGCATAGCTCCCATTTGACCGGGCCGGACGACGAATATGATAGGGTCGGCTCAATTAAGACGAACGTAGCCGATGGCTTTACGATGGTGGCAGTGGGCGACCTAATCCTGTCCCGACCGCTGACCAACGGGAACCACCCTGGTTTTGATGAAATCCTGCAAGTCCTGCGCAACGGCGACGCCACGTTCGGCAACATGGAAACTCTAATCTTCGACATTCGTTCATTCGAGGGGAGTCCACAGGCGGAGCATGGCGGAGCGTATCATATCAGTGTTCCGGAGCTTGGACCTGATCTGAAGGCTATGGGGTTCAACCTCATGAGCCGCGCGAACAACCATACGCTCGACTGGGGCCTTGAAGGCATGCGAGAGACGAGCCGCATATTGGATGAGAGCGGGATCGTCCATGCAGGTGCAGGCGAAAATCTCGCGCAGGCCGGCGCCGCTCGCTTTTTGGAGACTGCGCGTGGTAGGGTCGCGCTGGTGTCGTTCGGTACAACGTTCGGGCCGATGTTTCGCGCGTGTGATGCTGCTGGAGAGGCTCCCGGCAGACCAGGACTGAACCCGCTTCGTTTGACAGAAARCATCGTCGTCCCAGCCGACATCCTGAAAAGTTTAAGGCAATTGCGGGCGATGTTGCCTGGCTCTAAACCAGACGACAATGATCCAGCCCGTGTCGTGGTCGCTGGGGCGACATTCAGAGCGGGCAACGAAGCTGGCTACGCCTACGAACCCAATCGGGGTGATGTCGCCGAAATCTTGCGAAACGTTCGGCGGGGCAAACAATTCTCCGATTTCTGCATTGCCACCAATCACGGGCACGAGCCTAACTGGAGTCATAAAGTCAGCCAAGATCCGCCGGATTACGAGCAGTCTTTTGCGCATAAGCTCATCGACGCTGGGGCGGATGCTTATATCGGGCACGGCCCACACCTGATCCGTGGGATTGAAATCTACAAAGGCCGTCCAATCCTCTATGGCTTGGGCAATTTCTTCTACGACGACCTGCGAACTCCGGTCGGGGCGGACATGTTTGAGGCTTACGGCAAGGACCCGCGGCAAGATACCGATGCCGAAGTGACGGTTGATGAGGAAGCTAAAGGTTACCCCACCGCTGATGGCTTTGTGGGGGCACTCTCTCAACCGATCTTCTATGAGAGCATCATCACGGTAAGCCAGTTTGAGCAGAATCGACTCGTGCAGTTGCGGCTATACCCCGTCGAATTGGGCTATGCCAAGAGGTTTGCAAATCGAGGCATACCGCAGCTCGTAACCGGTCCACAGGCAAGGGCTATCCTCGAACGGTTGCAGAAGCTCTCTGAGCCGTTCGGGACTCGAATTGTCATCGATAATGACATTGGCATAATAGGCTTCGAGCGCAGCCCGTCGTCATGACGCTAAGCAGCGTGACCCAATAGCAAATCCAACTCCGATGTTCTTGGCGCCATCGCGCACAAATTCGAGTTTTCAATCCGCTGCAATTCCACACATACGGAGGCGGGCCATGAGCCATGCACCACGACTTACCTTCGACATCGGTGCGCCTGGTTTGAGCACTGGACATCTTGTTGTCGCCGGTGGCACTGACTGTGAAACGCTTTCGCTGCCGGTCTTTAGCCTCAACAAGGGGAGGGGGCCGCGTCTGCTGATCACGGGCGGGAATCACGGAAATGAGTTGGAAGGGCCAATTGTCGCGCGAAGGCTGGCCGAATGGCTGCCTGATGCGCAGACATGTGGAAAGATCATCATCGTTCCCGAGATCAATCCACTTGCCGTACGGGCTTGGACCCGAAACACACCGGTCGATGGAAAGAACCTCAATCGAGAGTTTCCGGGGCGCGCCGACGGATCGGTGACAGAGCGCATTGCGCATACCATCTCGCACCTGCTTTTACCTGAGGTCGACACGGTATTCGATCTGCACAGCTTCGGACCGACTTGGGACTTTCCACCAGCAGTCATAACGCATCCAATCGCTGACGCAGATCTCATGCGCAAGACCGTCAAGATGGCGGAAGCCTTCAAACTTCCTATCACACTGATTTGGGAGCACGACGATACTCCTGGAATGTTCGACACCTGGGTGCACGAGCAAGGCAAGCTATTTATTTGCGCTGAACTCGGCGGCAGCACAGTCGGAGCTGAGGCCCTAGCGATCTACGAGACTGGCCTGCGCAATGCTCTGATTRCACTGGGATTGGTCGAGGGAAAGGCCGAATATCCTAACTTCCGGCACCAGAAGTCCGCCCAGACATTGGAGACTCTTTTGTCGGACCAGGTGAAGTCACCGGTGGCAGGGATTTTTGAACCTCGCTGCTCCATCTTCGATCAAATAAAGCAGGGCGACGTCATAGGGGTGCTACATCCCATGGATTCGTTGCRATACAGGCCGGTTGAAGTTCTCGCGCCTACCACAGCTCTCGTGTGCGGGATATCATCCGGAATGCACGTGGAGGCCGGCACTGAGGTCGTCATGCTTGCGAGGCCGTATACCGTCTGAATACGAGTGGACTGTTTCGATCAAGCCAAGCGCTTCAAGACTGCTCCGGCCAGGGTCGTGGTCGAGTAGCTCAGGCATTCGGCTTTCGCCCTCACAGATCCGGGCGGGCGGATTTCCCGCACCCGGCTCTGCCCGAGAGTAACCCGAGTCATATCCGTGCTTGCGCCCAGGTTTGAGTGATGCGCGCAGTTGGCAGGGGGAAGCGCGCCGTCAGGGTCTCGAACTCCGACCAGCCCATGCGCCAGCTTTTCTGGCTGCGCCGTCTCAGACAGCGTAGCCATATCCGGCGCATTTGCCGATGGAATCCGTTGAGCGCTGGATAGTTGTGGGGCCTGCCGTAGTAGCCGTAGTGTCCACGCAGAACGGCGGCGAACCACCTGTGCTGCGCAGCCATTGGCGCGTGCATGAGCCGCCAGGCATCCTGGCGCAGCGCCGTCAGCTTACGCGTCAGGCGTTCCCTTCCGTCTTGTACTTCACGATGAACCGGCCATCCCGGGTCCGCCCGCATTAGTGGGTGAAGCCCAGAAAGGCGAAGGTCTCGGGTCGCCGCTCGGCACGCCGCTGTCGTGAAAGGGTCGCAAACCGCCCAAACTCGATCAGCCGCGTCTTGTCCTCGATGCAAAGGGTCTGGTGGGATTTCGTTGGTGACGTGAGATTGGGAAAATACGTCTCGCCAATCGCACGCCGTAAGGCCGTAAGACGCTCACCGATCTCATCGGAATGCCACGGATCATCCCGATGTGGAACATGCGGAWAGCCTCAGCTTAATGGCGGCTACGTCCTGCGAAGATTATTTCGACCCATGGCCGTAATGGCGATGGTCGGAGTTTTCGTCTTCCTGCTTCTCAGACTGACGCCCGGTGACCCGGGGCGTCATCGATCACTTCCTCGCTGCGTTTTCGGCGCTTGCATAATAACTTATATTGAGCGAGCGCATCAGGAGGGGATCCGGTCAATCTCGCTCCCAGATGGTATCAATACAAAAACGAAAATTGACGCAGGCCGGTGGACGCTTGATGCTTGGCTGAACGCGCCAACTCTTCGCATAAATCGCCGATCCACTTGGCCGTGCGCGATATCGAGAACGAAGGTGAACTTGATATGACCGAAGTCCCCATCACCGGCTATCTAGATCGCTTCTCCCACCGCCMAGGGGAAACATTCGTCGCGCACGTGAGCCTTCGGGAACCCGGGCCCTATCGCGCGCGTCTCCTGCGCGTTATCAGCGGCGACCCAAATCCTCAGGGCCGAGGAATGCGATTCGAGGACTTGTCGGATCTTCTAGACCAAACCCATGAGGGACGCCGACAGGAGGTCAAGCTCGGCTCGCATGGCATCATTAAGAGCGGGCCTGTGAGAGATCGGAGCGCGGCCTGCACCTGGACGCTGCTGGTCCAGCCGGGCGTGCTCAGTCCCTCGGCTGCTGTATTGGCAGAGGAGGCGGGCGACAACGCCGTCGTTCTTTCCATCGGCGCATCTGGCGCTGAGGCCTCAATTGTATGGCCCGAAGGGTCGCTTAAGCTTGCAACGAAGGTGYCACTCAAACCGAAAGCGTGGTATCGCCTTTGGCTCGCTATTGACCCAGCCTCCGGGCGCGTGGTGCTCGGACAGCAGCCGCTCGACAAAGGCGAGCTTGTTAAGGTCAATAGGCACGCCGCAGGTCTGAGCCTGCCTTCTTCGGGCACAGTCCTCTTCGCGGCCGAACGCGCGCTCGCACCGCAACGCCATTTCACGGGCAAACTCGAGGATCCGGCGATTTTGCGCGGCTGCGTTGAAGCCTTTGCCAATCCTTTGGCGGAGGTGGAACGGCTGGATGGCGAACTGCTCGCCGCCTGGGACTTCTCGCAAGGGATCGACAGTTCAAGAGTGACTGATGTAGGGCCCGGGAAATATCACGGGCGGCTCGTCAACCAGCCCATGCGCGCGGTAGTTGGCGCGAAATGGAGCGGGCGAGAAGTATGCTGGCGCAATGCTCCGCGCGATTACGCGGCCATCCATTTCCACGACGACGATCTCGACGATTGCCAATGGCAGCCTAGTTTCACCTGGACCGTTCCGAAGGATATCCCCAGCGGCGCCTACGCGTTTCACCTGACTTGCCTTGACGGTGAGGACTGGCTGCCCTTCTACGTCCTCCCAAAGCGCCAGGGTCCTTTCGCGCAGATCGCATTTCTTGCTCCGACGTTCACCTATCAGGCCTACGCCAATGATCGGCGAGGTGGGGCCGACGTAGCTTATCTTGAGCGTGTCAGGCAATGGGGTGCCTATCCGCACAATCCCGATCAGCATCCGGAGTACGGAGGCTCGACCTACAACCTCCATCGCGACGGAAGCGGCATCACCTTTACTTCGCGCCTGCGTCCAATCCTGACGATGCGACCAGGCTTCRTCAGCATCAATGATCAGCGCGGCTCGGGCTTGCGGCATTATCCGRCCGACACGCATATCCTTGCGTGGCTCGAGGCTAAAGGCTTTCAGTTTGATATTGTGACGGATGAGGATCTGGACGATGAAGGTGTGGACCTTCTCACCCCATATCGCACCGTACTAACGGGAACGCATCCCGAATATCACACCCACGGCACGCTCGACGCCTTGCAGGCGTACACTGAGAACGGCGGGAGACTGGCCTATCTCGGCGGCAATGGCTTCTATTGGCGCATTGCGCGTGACAAGAAGGCACCGCATCTCTTCGAACTCAGGCGCGCCGAGGGCGGCATGCGCGTCTGGGCCGCAGAGCCAGGCGAATATTTTCATGCGCTTGACGGCCAGTTAGGCGGACTGTGGAGGCGCAATCGGCGTCCACCGCAGATGCTCGTAGGGGTCGGTTTCGTGGGCCAAGGCGATTTTGAGGGCACATACTATCGCCGCCTGCCGGCATCGCGCGATCCGGCTCATGCTTGGATCTTCGAGGGAATCGACGAGGACGTTATCGGAGACTATGGCCTTTCGGGTGGTGGCGCCGCGGGCTACGAGCTCGACTGCACGGATCCCGCGCTCGGGACACCGGAGAATGCCGTTATCCTTGCCCGATCGGAGGATGAGCCTGCTTCTTTCATGCTGGTTCCAGAAGAGTACATTGCGCGTCGGGGCACAATCGAGGGCGATCCACCTCAGAAGGTACTGCCCAATGAGCCCCAGTTGAGGGCCGAAATTGTGTATTTCGACAAACCCAAGGGAGGGGCAGTTTTTTCCGTCGGATCGATCACTTTCTGCGGCAGCCTGTGGCGAAACGGCTCCGAGGGACCGGTTTCCCGCATGCTCGAGAATGTCGTGCGCCGGTTCAGCGCAGTCGGCTGATGTGGCGGCGTACCTCGCCTTCTGAACTCCGAAGTTTCGAAACACGCGTGCACCAATCTTTCTGGATGAGCAAACCGGCCGCTCGGAGTGAGTAAGCCTAAGCTTAATTTATATTTTCAGTGCCTGCGGTTATGGTCTAGTGAACTTCAAGAAAGGTCTGTTCGTAAGTGCCATTCGCCCCGAAGGGCGTGGCGAAGGGCAGACGCCGCTCGGAGGGCCGATTTGTCGTGGACAAGGGGTTTGGCCGGCGCGCTCGCCAGCACGCAACTGAGCGTGGTCCGATTAACCGTCAGTCATGTCGGTTGAGGGCAAAGATGACGAGTTCGCACGCCAGTCACCGAGGATCACAACGCCTTAAAGTGGTCAACCCGCGCCAACTGGCACGCCCGCGCTCGGTAAGTCGAAGTCGCCCGCCATTGCGCCAGGCACGTCGATTGTCGGACGCCGCCGTCCGGCATGAGGTGCAGACCTTGCCAGCTCCATCTCAGTGCTAGATGGCGATGATACACAAACTGAATTTGACGCAAGCTGCCACGCAATCAACAATCGGCTAATCCATGGAGCTGTGGCCGCAGAACGAAAAGATTGGGAACGTGATGGTGCTCAGCGTTGAGACTTTCTTCGGTTCCGCGACGAGGCAAGAGGGGGGAAGCGAGGTTCGGGACCAAGAAGCTGGCTTCGTTCGATATCACTCACTTCGACACAGTCGCGACAAAGGCGGAGCCGAGCTAACGAACGGGTTGAGCTTGGTATTGACGATGCCTCCAATAGCCAACGTTTCAGTTATTCCGGTCGCTCGGCCATACCGGACAAGATGCAAGCGTGCGACCAAGGCGGTCACACGCCCATGCTGCTAGGCGTCGCGAAAGGCCGCGGCCGACCATCTCGGTATTTGTTCGCAAATCGACGCGCCTAACCAAGAGGGAACTAATATGAGAATCTCTCGACGTGACCTTTTCAAGGTGGGTATTGCCGCGGGAACGTCCTTTCCGATTCCATCAATCCTTTGGGCGCAGACGGTGCCAACCGCCCTGCGCACAGTGCGTATGGTGAAGGGCTCTGGCCTTGCCGTCCTTGATCCGATCGTCTCGACCACTACCGTCACTCAGGACCATGGTCTCGCGATTTACGACAATCTCTTCTCAATTGACTCGAAGTTCATGCCGCAGCCGCAAATGGTGGGGAGGTGGGGTGTTTCAGATGACAGGAGGACCTATACGTTTGAGCTCCGGGATGGTCTCGGTTGGCACGACGGTACCCCGGTCACCGCGGCGGACTGTGTCGCCTCGATCCGTCGCTGGGGCCAGGTGCATCCCGGCGGGCAGTTGATCATGGCGCGGGCTAGTGACATTTCAAAGAAGGACGACAAGACCTTCACAATCGCGCTCAAGGAGCCGCTTGGGATTTTGATCGATATGCTAGCAACACTGGCTGGATCGTGCTTGTTCATCATGCGCGAAAAGGACGCGACTCGCCCCGCAACCGAACAGGTGACCGCGAATATCGGATCGGGACCGTTCAAGTTCAATGAAGCTCTGGCGAAGCCAGGCGCGAGCATCACCTATGATCGCAATGACCAATACGTACCGCGCAAGGAGCCGTCCGACGGATTGGCCGGCGGGAAGATAGTCAACGTCGATCGCGTCATCTGGGATGTTATCGCCGACCAACAGACGGCGGTGGCGGCCTTGCAGGCAGGTGAGGTTGATTACATCGAAACGCCGCCAGCTGACCTTTATTCATCGATCGAGAGCGATCCCAATCTTGAACTGCAGGTTCTGGAGAAGACCGGGTGGGACGGATGCCTCCGCATGAACTTCCTGCAGCCGCCGTTCAACAATCTCAAAGCGCGCCAGGCGGTACTTCACCTAATCGATCAGGAGGCCTTCATAAAGATCATGGGGCCGAACGGTGGTCGCCCAGTGACCTCGATATTCGGCAACGATACTCTCGTGTCCAACGACGAAAACACGGGATGGTATAAGAAGGGCGGCGACCCGAAGAAGGCCGAGCAACTCTTCAAGGAGGCGGGTTATGCTGGCGAGATGGTCGTCATCCTGCAGCCCACGGATTGGATGGAAGCAAGCAATGCATCGCAATTCCTTGCGGCCGCGCTGCGCAAGATCGGGGTCAATGCCGAGCTCGCGCCGAGCGACTGGGGCGGGATTGCCAAACGCCGGGCGAACAAAGGCCCCGTTGAGAACGGTGGCTGGAACATCTTCATCACGACCGGGTCCGAGTATGCCCTCGGCGATCCGTTCGCCTCACCCTTTCTCCCTGCAAACGGCGACAAGGCCTGGTACGGGTGGCCGAAGAACGACGAATATGAGGCTCTTCGGGTGAAATGGGCAGATGTCGCAACGCTCGAAGAGCGCAAGGCACTTRCTCGCAAGATGCAAGGGATCTGGTGGGACTTTGTGGGCGATGTGAGATTGGGGCAATACTTCCTGCCGATCGCCCGACGTAAGACGCTGACCGGCCTCATCAGCATGCCGGTGGTCGTCCCGATGTGGAACATGCGGAAGGCCTAAACCGAACCTAAGCAAGGGCGAATTGTCTGAAAGCGAAACCGCCGCCGCGCGCTCCAGCAACGTCTCTTCGACCAGATGCGTCAATATCCTTTCCTTTGGTAACCTGGCAAGGAGCGAAAATGAGAATTACGCCGCGCATAGCGGCAGTTATTCTAAAATCATGGTTGACGCCTTCGAGGAAAACTTGGGAACCAGGAACCCAATAACGGGCGCGGCGAGCGCATTTGTCTCTGTTTAGCAGCGAACAACGCGAATGTTCACCGTTATTCGGGCGGTGAGCAGGGCCGGAACAATGTTTTCGCTCAGGGTGGGGCTTTCGACGACGGCTTCGACGGCTTCRCACATCCGACTGCGCGGCATCTTGAAACACGATGGCACCAGAATGGACTTTATATTGGCGCCTACAATGCTGGCTAGAGCATAGTGGCTGACACTCGACAGCACCTACGGCTGCCCGATTACGCCTCGAATCGAGTAAAATGATGAAGATAGTTGACGTGCTTCTTGCGCCGGGGAACGGCGCCTTCTTCTACGACGATCAGGCTGCCATCAGGAAGGGCGCAGCACAGGATGGTTTTTTTTACCTCGGTGAACCGGTAACGCCGGGCTTCAGCTCGATTCGGGTGCCTGCATCTTCTCTGAGCATCGGGCTTGTCGTTTCCGACGGAGCTGTTTTGTGGGGCGACATGATGGGTGTCCAGTACTCGGGCGCTGGCGGGCGCGACGCGCTGTTCGATCATGCCACCATCTCTGATCGGACGTCCCACATCGTCTCGCCGCGACTGCTTGATCTTGACCCCTCGCGGTATACCGAGGCCTGTGACAAAGTGTGTGCGCCATACGAAGGTGAAAGGCTTCCCCTTTCTATCGAATATGGCGTCTCGCAGGCGCTTCTGCGGGCAGCCGCTCATGTTCATCGCAAGACAATGGCGGAAATAGTATGCAGTGAGTTCGGCCTGCCGCTGCCTCAGCGCAGGGTCCCGATATACTGTCAGAGTGGTGACGCTCGCGACATCAACGTCGACAAGATGATCCTGCGAGGCGTGGACGTACTTCCRCACGGACTGATCAACTCGCGTCAGAAATTTGGCGTCGGCGGTCAAGCATTCATCGAATTTGTGAAATGGGTAGCAAAGCGCACGCGCGAAATCGGCAGCCCAGACTATCAGCCAGTCCTGCATTTCGATGTGTATGGTTGGATCGGCCAGGAAATCGGCCTTGAGCCGATACGAATAGCCGACTTTATCTGCAAGGTGGCCGACACCATTCCTGGTTTCGCGCTCAACATCGAGTCCCCTGCAGATTTTGGCTCCACCCAAGCCCAGATCGAAAATTACGCGCGGATAGTGTCCATCTTGGATGAGAGGGGTTCCAGCGCCCGCATCGTCGTTGATGAAAGGTGCAACACCCTCGATGACGTGCGCCTCTTCGCCGAAGCCAAAGCAACGCATCTGGTGCAGATCAAAACCCCTGATGTTGGTTCATTGGCCGACACTGCGCGCGCCGTTCTCCTGTGCAAGGCCAACAAGGTTGGGGCGTATGTTGGCGGGAGCTGCAGCGAAACGGATATTTCCGCCCAGGCCACGGTCCACATAGCGGTGGCAACGCAGGCGGACATGATGCTCGCCAAGCCCGGCATGGGCGTCGACGAGGGTTTTTCCATTGTGGGGAACGAACAGAGCCGGTTATTTGCGATGCTGGACCGTCGTCGACCTCAAACAGATACCTCCAGCTGATGTGCGCGGTGTTGGCATGAGCAATTGTCTTGAAGGAATCACTGTTGTTGCAGTTGAGCAGGCGGTAGCTGCGCCCTACGCCTCATCTCGGCTTGCGGACGCGGGTGCTCGCGTTTTCAAAATCGAGAGACCCGAAGGCGACTTCGCGCGCAACTACGACAAGTTGGTGAAGGGGCAAAGCGCCTACTTCGTCTGGCTCAATCGCGGCAAGGAGTCTGTCTGCCTAGACCTTAGGTCAGAGGCAGACCGCGTCCTTCTGGAGGCGCTGATCGCCACCGCGGACGTTTTCATCCAGAACTTGAAGCCGGGCAGTATCGAGAAACTGGGGTTTGGCTCGGCGGATCTCCGTCGCCGCTTCCCCCGGCTGATTACCTGCGACATTTCCGGTTTCGGCAGCGAAGGTCCTTTTTCCCACCTGAAAGCTTATGATCTCATCGTCCAGGCTGAGGCTGGTTTGTGTGCGATCACGGGAACGCAACAGGGACCGGCAAGGGTGGGGGTATCGGTCTGCGATGTCTCGGCAGGCATGACAGCCCACAGCGCCATTCTGCAGGCGCTGTTCCACCGGGAACGGACGGGGGAGGGCGCTGGCATCCACGTCTCCCTTTTTGATGCTGTCGCTGACTGGATGAATGTGCCGGTCCTGCAGCACGAGTACAGCCGCTACGAGACGGTACGCGCTGGGGTCAAACATCCCTCTTTGGCTCCATACGGCGCCTATCGCTGCTCGGACGGCAAAGATGTCATCTTCTCTGTGCAGAATGACCGGGAATGGGTGAATTTTTGCGAGAAGTTCCTCAAGCAGCCCGAACTGACACGCRCACCTGGCTTTGCCGACAACATGGAGCGGCTCAATAATCGCGCGCGCCTCGACGCAATTATCGAACAGCGTTTTGCTGAACTTTCATGCGTAGAGGCAATGCAAGAGCTCGAAGCGGGGGGGCTTGCATATGGGCGACTGAACGAAGTTGCAGCTGTTTCTGAGCACCCGCATGTCCGCAGAGTGYATGTCGGCACGCCCGAGGGGGTAATTGAGGCAATAGCGCCCGCTGCGATCGTGAACGCTCAGYAGCCCACGCTAGGCCCGGTTCCGGCTCTTGGCGCTCATACGGCGGCTGTCCGCCGCGAAGTCGAGATACGTTTGCGCCAGCAGGCAGCGYGCGGGTGAAGAACCCTGCTCATGTCAGGGCAATCCCAACTGGCAACGGACGTCAGCCTTGGCCCGTTCTCCTATACGCGAATGGACCTCGCTCATCCAAACCAACCGAAGGGCCCGATGCCATGAGCAGGCAGGGCAATACCATCGTCAGAAACGCCAAATGGCTTCCACGCTGGAGGTCCTTGCTGTTTGTTCCGGCACATATTCCGCGCTTTGTGGAAAAAGCTCATGATCGCGGTGCCGACGGAATCATACTCGATCTCGAAGACTCCGTTCCTCTGGAACAGAAGGGGGRGGCACGCTGCCTGCTTGCTCGATCCGTGCCGAAAGTTGGCCGCGAGGGCGCGTCGGTACTGGTTCGCGTCAATTCTGGTTTGCGGGCCTTGGCGGCCGATCTCGACGCAGCCATCATTGCGGGCGTTGATGCGCTGGTTCTGCCTAAAGCAGAGTCGGCGGACTGGATAGTAGAGATCGCGAACGCGGTTTCGGAACTCGAGCGAGAGAGAAATCTCAGCGAGGGGCATATTCGCTTCCTTGTTCAAATCGAAACTCCTGGGGCATTGCAAAGATTGAGAGCTATCGCCTCGGCCCACCCCCGCGTGGTTGCGATGGCGCTCGGTCCTGAAGACTTTTGCGCGTGTGTTGGGGGCGTGCCGGAATTTGACCTGCTCCTGGGTCCCAACCTCTCCGTCCTGTTTGCCGCTCGCGCGGCTGGGTTGCTGCCATTGGGCTTTGTAGGAAGCATTGGCAATTTCTCGGATAAGCACAGAATTCGCGATACCGCCGTGCAGGCACGGCGGCTTGGATTCGCTGGAGCTTTGGCAGTCCACCMAACGCAGGTGCCAGTGTTCAATGAGGCCTTCTCGCCAAGTACACAGGAGAAGGAGTGGGCTCACCGTGTCCTTGCCGCGGAAAACGATGCTGCTGCGAGGGGAGCATCCGCTTTTTCCCTCGATGGYCAGATGATCGACCCTCCAGTGGTGCGGCGCGCGCRCGAACTGATAGCACTGGCGGGTGAGAACTGAGCGGATCGGAATCCGTCGCCAAGCTGTTCGCAGTGCTGCCGAAGGGTGGATTTGCATTGCCTCCTATCTCGTTTCAAGATAGGTATTAAACACGCTGGGTTCGYTCACCGGCTGGACAGTGTATCGTGGAAACTAGGCAGTTAAGATATTTCGTTGGCGTGGTCGAARCAGGCAGTTTTACGAAGGCCGCTGGACTCMTTAACGTCGCTCAGAGCGCGCTGAGCCTCCACGTGCGTCAACTGGAGGAAGGCTTCGGCACTCAGCTGCTGATACGCGACAGGACCGGGGTGAGCGTGACGGCATCAGGAGCCAAACTGCTCGAGAGAGCGCGGGCTATTCTCAAGGAAATTCGGCTTACCGAGGTGGAATTAACCAACACAGCTGCTGCCMCGGCGGGGGAGGTGACTATTGGCATTMCGTCTGGAGCTGCTCGAGTCCTAAGCGGCCCGCTGCTTGAGTCGGTAAGAAACGAACTGCCCAAAGTGTCCCTCAAGATGGTCGAGGGTATGACTGGACCGCTAGAGGAGTGGATGGCTGCTGGACGCTTCAATCTGGCAGTTCTCTACCGCACCGCGGACAGTGTGGGGCGAATGACAGTCTTGGCGCGCGAAGACCTCTGTCTGGTGGTGCCGCCAGGTGRGCCGCCTTTCGAGGAGTCGATATGTCTGGCGGACCTGCATGCGTTCCCGTTGKCCGTTCCCATGCGCAATAACAACGTCAGGCGTTCTGTGGCTGACGTCGTGGCACAACACGGTTGCGCGCTGGACGTCGAGTTTGAAGTGGACTYGCTCTCAACGATCATCAACATGGTTATAGAGGGAAAAGCCTATTCTATTCTGGCCCCATCCGCGGTCCAGAAAGAAGCCTCTCAAGGGCTGGTGCGGACCGTCAAGATCGTCGATCCGGTGATTACCCGCTCGGTTGTGCTTGCTGTAAATCCTAAAGATGAGCGTTCCGCGGCCGTCTCCGCGGTCCGCAAGCTCATCCCCAAGGTCGCCAGAGAATTAATTGTKAGCCGGGACTGGGCAGCCGCGGCTCCTGACGCGGCCTGACAGCCGTCGATCTATAACACACGACCTTTGTTGCCATTGGATTAGATCGATCTGGATTCCAGATGGATTTCGGCACTAATCGATATTTGACCCGACGCGACCGTCGCGATGAAACTGGCTCAAGCATGTTGCCGGTTTCAACGTCGAACGGCACTCGCATGGCTGGAATTCACACAAGTGGAGCACGCGATGTCCGACGCCAGGAGCCACGAGCTCTTCATCAACGGCAAATGGCGGGCCGGTGGTAGGAGAGCCACATTGCCGGTGATTAATCCGGCAACGGAAAAGGTATTTGCCTCGGTGGCCTCGGCGACGGTGTCGGATCTGGATGAGGCCCTGGCTTCGGCAGAACGCGCCCGCAAGACTTGGTCTTCACGGCCTGCAAAAGAACGTGGCGAGATCCTGGTAGCAGCCGCAAGAATCTTGGCAACGAAGATTGAATCAGCAGCCAGGGACCTGACGGTTGAACAAGGAAAGACGATTGCCGAAGCGACAGGTGAGTACACGCGTGCCGTCGAAACGCTGGAATGGAACGGCAGGCATGCCGAAGAGCTGTCGGCCCCTATTCCGATGGGGCCGAACCGGATGATCGTCCCGGAGCCGCTCGGCGTCGTTGCTGCCTTTACGCCCTGGAACTATCCGGCCGTTCTCATCGCCCGCAAGCTCGCCCCCGCGCTGGYTGCAGGCTGCCCGGTGATCCTCAAAGGAGCTGAAGAGACACCGAGCGTGGCTGTCCATATCGTTGATTCATTGCGCCAAGCAGGCATGCCGGATGACGTGGTGAATCTGGTCTTCGGTGTACCGGTCCATATATCGCGGCATCTGCTCAGTTCACCAATCGTGAAGGTCTTGACTTTCACGGGTTCAACCGCAGTTGGAAAACAGCTGGCCAGGCTTGCCGCGAATAACTTGCAGCGTTGCATTCTTGAACTCGGTGGCCACTCGCCGGTCATTGTGTGCGAGGATGCCGACCTGGCAAAGGCCATACCGGCAATTTCAGAATACAAGTTCGAGTGCGCGGGCCAGAGCTGCAACGCGCCCAGCAGGATCCTCGTCGCTCGGCCCCTCTACGGGGAATTCCTGTCCCGGATGACGGAAGCGGTCCGCAAGATTAGGATCGGCGCGCCAGACGACCCTGCAACGGAGATGGGACCGATGGCAAACGCGCGGCGAATCGAGGCCATGCAGCGTCTGACCAAGGATGCGGTCGATCGCGGCGCCCGCGTCGAGACGGGTGGAACCCGCCTCGACGGACCGGGCTTTTACTGGCCGCCAACCATCCTCACGGGCGTGYCGAAGGATGCCAGAGTGCTTCATGAAGAGCCGTTCGGACCGATCCTCACCGTGGCTCCGTTCGATACGCTCGAAGAGGCCATCGAGGAAGCCAATGCCACCGATTACGGCCTGGCCGCGTATTTGTTCAGTGGCGCTGCCGAAGCGCAACAGAAGCTGATTAACGGCCTTTCGGCGGGCGCTGTCAGTGTGAATTACCTGAAAGGGGTTTCAGCGGATGCGCCTTATGGAGGCGTCAAACAGAGCGGCTATGGATATGAAGGCGGCGAGCAGGGGGTGCGGAGCTTCCAGATCCTGAAAATGGTCAACGGCCTCGGCTCATTTGGATGAGATCCGGTGGGAAATAGAACACGGACCATCGCCGGCAAAGACATCACAAGGAGCGTGGCAGACGCCCTTCAGTACATCTCGTACTACCATCCTCCAGATTATATCCGCTCTCTTTCGCAGGCCTACGCGCGCGAACAGAGTCCAGYGGCGAAGAATGCAATAGGGCAGATTCTGCTGAACTCCCGCATGGCGGCCTTCGGGCGGCGGCCGATCTGCCAGGACACCGGCTTTGTGGTGGCCTTCGCGAAGGTCGGCATGGACACCCGCATCAAATCAAGGGTCAGTTTCGCAGACCTCGTGAATGAGGGCGTCCGTCAGGCCTATCTCGACCCTGACAATCCCCTTCGGGCATCGATCGTTGCCGATCCGCTCGCCGGACGGGTCAACACCCGTGACAACACTCCAGCAGTCATCCACGTCGACCTTGTACAAGGGAACCAGATTGAGATCACCATCGCCGCAAAAGGCGGCGGATCGGAGAATAAGGCACGCTTTACCACCTTGAACCCCAGCGGCTCTGTTTCCGATTGGGTGATTGACAYGGTCTCGACGCTTGGCAGTGGGTGGTGTCCGCCCGGACTAATCTCCGTTGGCATCGGTGGTAGCGCTGAAAAGGCGATGCTGCTGRCCAAGGAAGCCATGAACCAGCCCATCGATATGGCGGAATTGATCGCCAGGGGCCCTTCAAGCGCGGAGGAGGCACTGCGGATTGAGCTTTATGAACGGATTAACGCGCTGGGCATCGGCGCCCAAGGCCTTGGTGGCCTGACGACAGTCGTCGATGTCAAGGTTGCGACCTATCCTACCCATGCGGCGTCCAAGCCCGTGGCGCTCATTCCGCAATGCGCCGCCAACCGGCACCTCAAGTTTACCTTGGATGGCTCTGGACCAATCAGGCTGGAGCCGCCCGATTTGTGCGAATGGMCAGAGATTGGAACTGACGAATTGAGTCCAGCCGGCGTACGAAGAGTCAACCTCGGCGCGTTGACGAAGGAAGAGACGGCATCGTGGCGCTGTGGTGAAACGCTCCTTCTGTCCGGAAAGATGCTGACAGGCCGTGACGCCGCCCACAAGCGAATGGTCGAGTTGATCGACGCCGGCAAGCCGCTTCCGTTCGATCTGCAGGGACGCGTTATCTACTATGTTGGACCCGTCCGCGCGGTGAGAGATGAGGTCGTCGGTCCGGCTGGCCCAACAACCTCCAGCCGCTTGGACGATTTTACGGACAAGGTGCTCGCGAAAACCGGGCTTTTCGCGATGGTGGGCAAAGCGGAGAGAGGACGGGCTGCCGTCGAGTCGATCGTAAGACACAAAACGCCATATCTCATCGCAGTGGGCGGGGCTGCTTACCTGATATCAAAATCAATCAAGTCAGCGCGGCTCATTGCCTTTCAGGATCTCGGCATGGAAGCAGTCTATGAATTCGAGGTGCAGGATATGCCCGTCATCATGGCTGTCGATGTTGAGGGAAACTCCATTCACACTTCCGGGCCTCTTGAGTGGCGCAAGCGCATGGCGGCCGACAGTATCGCACGCAATATCGGCGTTTGAGCCTTCCTGGCCTAGGCTCGGTTTGTTGGCATCATTTCCATGGTCGACGACGCGATTAGCTAGAAGCAGAAGGCTATGAACTCGAAACTCAATCCTATGCGCCTGGACGCCTGGGATCTCCGGATTCTTTCGGAGATTCAGTCGGACGGTCGGATTTCAAAAAGCGAGCTTGCGAAGCGCGTCCATCTTTCGGCGTCGGCCTGCTCGGAGCGGCTCCGTGCACTCGAAGCCGCAGGCATTATTGAAGGGTTTTACGCGCGGCTGAGTCCGGCTCTCGTCGGTGGCATGGTCTTTGTCATGGTGGAGGTCGTGTTGGATCGTCATCGCCTCGAGGACCAAAGACATTTCGAGACTGCGATCCAACAATTTCCGGAAATCCTGGATTGCTGGGCCATCGGGGGGCGGATCGATTATCTGATGCGCGTCGCAACCCTTTCCATGGCTACCTATCAGGATTTCATGGAGAGATTGCTGCAGGCAGGTCTAGGGATCGATCAATATTATAGCCTTGTCGTGACCAAACCCGTGAAATCCAATGCGCCGATTCCTTTGTCTTCGCTAACGCAACGGTAAACTCCCCAGGCCCTTGTTTCCACGGGATTGGATCTTCATTCCGCGAATTCCGTGGCTAAATACGCGCATTCCCGTGAAACACAAAGGGACGCTTCCCTTATAAGAGGCGGCTGGTCGGCGTCTCCTCAGTCGAACGCGGCAAGAGGATGATGCCGCCGAGCAACCCGGAAATCAAGCAACTGCGAGAGAAGGATCGAAGCCTATGGCTCCGAAAGAGAAGTTCAAATTCAAAATCGAAAACGAAAATTACGAGTGGGACAACCAGTTCATAACCGGCGCTGAAGTGCGAGGCTTAGGCCCTGGCATACCAGATAGCATGGATCTTTATGTGAAAAGGCCGGGCCAGCCCGGTCAGCCGGTTGGGCGCGGTGACTCAATCGATTTGCTGCCTCCGGGCATTGAAAAGTTCTACGCYCAGGACGCTAGTTCCGAAGCCGGAAATCAATAATGCCCCTGTTGTTCGATWCTGACTACGAGATACTTCACAAAGCTGGCGTGGAATTTGAGGAAGAAGACGGCGCCCGTTTTCTTATATTCAAGAATTTTCCGCTGCCGAAAGACATCTATATGGTAGATGAAAAGCCCGCCGATGCGGTCGATGTGTTGTATGTAATTCCGCAGAATTACAATAGCTCGGGCGGGGACATGTTCTGGGTTCACCCGCGCCTCTATCGGGCTGATGGAAAGCCAATACCAAATACTGGCGGGCCTCATCCCAATGAGGATTCGCGTACGCACAACGGCCTAGTGTTCTGTCGGTGGTCCAGGCACTGGCATAACAATCCTTGGAAACCAAAAGTCGACAACATCAAGACAATTATGGACCGGATCTCATGGGCGTTCAAGTACCCTGACGCGAGGCGCTCATGAACGGACATCGCATTTCAATTACCGGTTCTTTCGACGGCAGACTGAAGAGCTGGCTGACGGGGCATCTGGGCGGTCACGAACGGGGCGCTCTGGTTCTCTTTCGCAAGATGGACAGGACTGTATCGGGTCTGCCTGCGTCTACACGTTTTGTGGCCGTTGATGTGATTGAGATGGACGGTGACTGGGTGTTGGACAGCTCCCCGGTTCACTTGCGCATTAATCTGCGCAAGTTTCAGGATATCTACCTTCGTTGCGAGCAGGAACGGCTTGAGTTGGGATTCGCACATAGTCATCCAGGGGGGATGCTGGGTTTCTCCACGAAAGATGATCAGAACGAACAAAGCATTCTGAGGGGATACGCTGGCTGCAATGGCCCTGAAGTATCGCTTGTTGCGATGATTTTGGCCGACGGACAGTGGCGTGCAAGAGTTCGGCCGGGTGCGGCTCCTCAGTGCGTGACTGACGTCCGRCATGTCTGTGTGCTCGGGACGGAGTTCGCAGTTCACATCAACGAGACAGGCRACGCTGTGCCATCGGAACTRCTAAGGCGTCAAGAAGCTGCCTTTGGCGAACCATTCAACGAGAAGCTCAGATCGTTGCGCGTAGCAATCGTCGGAGGTGGCGGAACCGGGTCTTCAGTCGCCACTCTCGTCGCCCGCGCGGGTGTAGGCGAACTCATCGTTATTGATGGCGATTTGCTCGAAGAAACCAATCTCAACCGCGTCCGCGGATATCGCCGTTGCGATGTAGGCGAGAGCAAAGCGGCCACGTTAGCGCGATACATCCGCGATCTGGGCCTGATGCTGACGGTCGTTGCGATTGAGGCGTATGTGAACGAGTCTCCAGAAGCGGTCGATGCGATTTCCAGCGCCGACCTGGTGTTCGGCTGTACAGACGATGTCGCTGGAAGAGAAGTTCTCAATCAAGCAGTGTACTATTACTGCCAAGGGCTTATCGACTGCGGGCTCACCGGCAATATTGGTGTTGACCAGGAGCGTCAGCCGTACCTACGTGACCATAGAGGCCGGGTTAGCACAGTTCTTCCCGAATCTGGTGGGTGCTTAAGATGCCAAGGCGTCGTCACCGAGGAAAAGCTCAGTTACGAGAGTGCACTGAAGGCGCGTCCGAATTTGGTGGAGCTGGATCCAGAGACGCTCCGGGAAGAGTACTATCTGGTCGGGGGCGGGGAGCGGGCGCCCGGAGTCGGCCCCTTCACCAGCGCGACTGCCGACATGGCCGTCGCGGCATTGTTTGATCTGGTGCGCCCCTATCGGCAGCTTCCGAGCGACATTCGCCGCGACAATATATGGTACGACTTCGTGCATATGATAATTTACAGCAATATGCCCAAGGACAACACAGATTGTTTTTGCTGCGGTCCAAACGGTTTATTGCTCGAACCCGAGAATGGCTATCGGCTCAGAATGCCGTCACTCGGCCAGCTGTGTTGATTCACATGTGGTCTTGGYTGTTAAGATTCTTGCAGTGGGTAGAGGAAATCATTCTCGGCCCACGCAGTCCACAAACGTACGAGGACCGAAATCCTTCTGACGCACCACCCGCGGACATATTTTTCGCGCGCAGTGATGTGGTTGAAAAAACGCCTTCGAATGACACGGTTCGGCCGGGACAGTTCATCAGCGTCGTGCACAAAGGTCGACCATACTGGGCGCTCTTTAGGTGCCCCTGTGGGTGTGGCGATGTGATTTCGTTACCAACGCATCCGCCACATAACCCCAGGTGGCGCATTGAGGTGAGCGTGGAGGGCCGGCCAACGTTGCATCCCTCTGTTTGGAGAACCAAAGGATGTCTAAGCCATTTCTGGATTAGCGAGGGAAGGGTCTACTGGTGTGACGACACGGGAGCCGAGCCTCGGCGAGCCCGATCAGACCTATATGAAAGAAAAATTTAGAGCGCGTCCTGGAGCGACTGCGATGTGACGACGGCCATGCGGCGCTAGCGCGGTCACACTACTGCGGAAGAGAGCCGCAAGCTTAGGAGCTGCACCGCGGRCCAGAAGCGCCATGTCACCCCGRCCATCAAGGCCAGGTGCGGCGCCACTCGGCCATCGAGTCCGTGACCGGCCACATCAAGGCCGAGCACCGGACAGGCAGCAACTATCTTGCCGGCCCAGCCGGCTGGCCTTCAACGCCATTCTGGCCATAGCTGGCTATAATTTGTCCCTCGTGCTCTCAGGTGTTCATCGCGATGAGCATCCCCGTGGCCGCAATTGCGAATGCATTCCATTCGTCCCGACGAAAAGTTTGTGCGCTCGGCAACGAGAGCAATCTCGTAAGCTCGTAAGCCAACTGAGACAGTGCAGTAACGGGTACGCCAGCTACACGCAATGACGACTGGGCCAAGCTGCGTCCACCGGAAATTCGATGTTCGTGGCTCCCAGCCAAGGCCCAGAGCTCGCAACTTAGCAAAACTGTGCGTAGATTGTTGAACAGCGCCCGTCCGCTCCGCCACCAGACATTGCTTTGACCGGCACGAAGCGCATCGTGGTGGCGTCGCCGACCCGGCGTCGCGGTCGTCGTGCTTGTTCGCTTTCACATATGGCCGAACCTATTCCGACGACGCGAGGGACGCCATCGGGCAGATTCTGCTGAACTCCAGCACGGTGGTCTACGGACGGCGCATCTCGTACCACCATCTCCCGACCATATGCGGTATCTTCGCTGACATACGCGCGCGAACAGAACCCGGCAGCGCCCCCATGCAATAAAGGGCCGGTTTCGCTGATCTCGTTAATGAAGGCGTCCGTCAGCAAATCTCGACCAGCGTTCGCGTGACCAAACCTATGGATTTCAATTCACCAATTCCCATGCCCGCGCTAAGGCGACGGTAAACGTCGAGGTCGCGTCCCCACAGGTGGTGTAGCTGGGCGGTAGCGAAGCCGCTCGCGAGCGCGCCCTCAACAGCGCTGTAGCGAGCGAGCGGCGTAGCGGCGGTCATCGATGTTCCCCGGTAAGGTCGGGTTGCTGAGWCCAACCTGATTCGAAGGAACCACCGATGACCGACGACATGATGAACCTGCGCACGCTCGTGGAGAAGACCCCCGACGCCGATATCTTGCGCGAGATGATCGGCTTTGCCGCCGAGCGGCTGATGGAGTTGGAGGTGGGTGCCGCGACCGGCGCCGGCTATGGCGAGAAGAGCGCGCTGCGTTCCGCCCAGCGCAATGGCTACCGCGACAGGGACTGGGAGACGCGGGCCGGCACGGTCGAGCTGCGCATCCCCAAGCTGAGGAAGGGCTCCTACTTCCCCTCGTTCCTGGAGCCTCGCCGCATGGCCGAGAAGGCGCTGACGGCCGTCATCCAGGAAGCCTATATCCAAGGCATCTCGACCCGCTCGGTCGATGATCTGGTCAAGGCGATGGGCATGAGCGGCATCTCCAAGAGCCAGGTGTCGCGGCTGTGCGAAGAGATCGATGGCAAGGTCAAGGCCTTCCTCGAGCGGCCGATCGAGGGCGATTGGCCATACGTTTGGATCGATGCGACTTATCTCAAGGTGCGCCGCGGCGGCCGCATCGTCTCGGTCGCCGTCATCATCGCCGTGGGCGTCAACAGTGACGGTCGGCGCGAGGTGCTGGGCATGGAGGTTGGCACCTCCGAGGCTGAACCGATCTGGACGGAGTTCCTGCGCAAGCTCACCCGGCACGGCCTGCGCGGGGTCAAGCTCGTCGTCTCCGACGCCCATGAGGGCATCAAGGCGGCGGTCACGAAGGTGCTCTYAGCCACCTGGCAGCGCTGCCGGGTCCACTTCATGAGGAACGTGCTGGCGCATGCCGGCAAGAGCGGCCGCCGCGTCGTCTCGGCCTTCATCGCCACCGCCTTCGTCCAGGAGACGGCCGAAGCCGCAAGCGTGCAATGGCGCGCCGTGGCCGACCAGATCCGGCCCAAGGTGCCGAAGCTCGCCACCATCATGGACGAGGCCGAGTACGACGTGCTCGCCTACATGACTTTCCCGAAAGAGCACCGCGTCAAGCTTCACAGCATCAACCCGATCGAGCGTCTCAACGGCGAGATCAAGCGCAGGACCGAGGTCGTCGGCATCTTCCCCAATGATGAGGCCATCGTCCGTCTCGTTGGCGCGTTGCTGCTCGAGCAGAACGACGAATGGGCCGTGCAGCGCGCCAGATACATGACGCTGGAAACCATCAGCCAGATGAGCGATGATCCGCTCATCAGCCTGYCCGCAGTGRCGCGCTGATCATTCCGGCCCATGCCGGAGAGCACGGCGACCAATGCCGTCAGCTACACCACGCCAGTGGGCACGATCAACGCCGAGGGCTTGGTTTCCACGGCTTTTGATCGCGATTCCGCGAAATTCGCCGACGAATGATGTGCATTCCCGCGAAACTGGAGAGGCGTTTGCGGTATGGTAATTGCTAAGGAGGCGGCCTGCCGAGTGCCCTCCGCCAATCCATCGCGAGGAGATGACTATGCGGTTGAGCAATCTGGGAACGGAGCAACTCAGACAAARGGATCGAAGCTTCGTCTTTCATCCGTCTACGCATCTGGCCAAGCACAGCCGAGGCGAGACTCCAAATCGGATCATGGCCGGTGCAGAAGGCGTGTACATCTGGGATACCGAAGGCCGAAAGAGCCTCGACGGTTTCGGTGGGCTCTACTGCGTCAACATGGGATATGGCTGCACGGAAATTGCCGAGRCCATTGCCAGGCAGGCGCACGAATTGCCGTTCGCCCATGTCTATGCAAGWCAAGGAACAGAGCCAGTCGCCCTCTTGGCAGAGGCTGTGGTCGAGTATTTTGGTCAGAACATGCGAAGGGTCTTTTTCGGCCTCTCCGGTTCCGACGCCAACGAAACCAACATCAAGCTGGTCTGGTACTACAACAACATTCTAGGGCGTCCTGAAAAGAAGAAGATCATCTCGCGACATCGCGGTTATCACGGGTCTGGGCTGGTCACAGGGAGCCTGACGGGCCTTGCCTTCTTCCATAATTTCTTCGACCTGCCGTTGGATCTGGTGCGCCATACCACGACGCCGCACTATTATCGCCAGGCGCATGACGGCCAAAGTGAGGAGGCGTTCTCCCGCCGTTGTGCCGATGAACTTGAAGCCCTCATCCTCGCTGAAGGTCCGGAGACGGTTGCGGCTTTTATAGGCGAGCCGGTGCTTGGGACAGGTGGTATCGTCCCGCCTCCAAAGGGATATTGGACAGCCATTCAAGAGGTGCTGGATAAGTATGATATCCTTCTCATCGCCGATGAAGTGGTTTGCGRCTTCGCGCGAACCGGTGAGAAATTCGGTTCCCACCTCTATGGCATGCGGCCGGACTTCGTGACCATCGCCAAAGGGTTGAGTTCGGCCTACCTGCCCATCTCCGGATCAATCATTGGCGACCGCGTCTGGTCGGTCTTGGAACAAGGAACAGAGAAGCACGGCGCCCTCGGCCATGGCTGGACATATTCGGGTCACACGCTTTGCGCTGCGGCCGCGCTCGCCAATATTCGACTCMTAAAGGAAAGAAATATTCTGGAGCATGTACGCGATGTCGGACCATATTGGCATGYACGTATGAATGCCGAACTGGCGGGACACCCTATCGTCGGTGAGGTTCGTGGTGTCGGAATCCTCTCCGCCGTAGAGCTTATGCGAGATCCAAAGCAGAGGATACCGTTTGAATCCGATCTTCAGGTCGGCGTTCGCGCCGCCGCTGCTCTGTTCGAGAACGGTGTCATCGGTCGCGCCATGCCGCACGGCGATATCCTCGGCTTTGCCCCGCCTTTGATCATAACCCGGAAGGAGATCGACATAATCGCCGACGCAACTGCGAAATCGATCGAGACGACCTATCGCGCGCTGAAGGCCGAGAATGGGATATGAACAGAACGCTGACGGAAGCGAGCCCCGGCTTCGACGCCGTCTCGGGTAACCAATGTGGTGGTGCCTGGGATGAACTTTCCCACGGACCAGACATTTGACGTCAGGCTGGCATTAGAACTGGTCGCCCATTGATGTCCCATTGGTGAAGACGGGTTGATAGTGCATTTCACGCCGAGCCGACCGAAACTGCTAAACTTGAAGCCGTCAGATTCTAGAGCATGCTTCAGACTTCGATCGCAAGCGGTAACCAAATCAGTTCTRCCGCCGCTGTCCTGTTGCCCAACGACCGGGGCGTTTGTGCGGCGCGCCCTGYCGGTGTACCTCCCCGCCGGCAGGGCGCCTTTGTTGACCCGCTGTATCTGCGTGATTGTAGCGCGTCCGGCAATCGACAGTTCGAGAAGGAGGTCATCTGCATATCCGGATGGCACATCGAGCTTCGATATTTCCATTCACCATGGYAACCGCCCACAATGGCAGCTTCGGACCCGCGGCTTACGGCAGCCGGCGTCGAGGTCGCAGGCACCTCTTTTCATATGATCGAAGGTCGGGAGAGTAGTCACCGCGGTCAATTTTCTCCAGCGTCGAATATCTCGGGGCGAGCCTGCTCGCCGTGGCTGCTAATATAAGTCCCAGGTTTAATTGAAAACAGCCGCAGGAGAAAATGCAGCTCGTCTTCGAAACTTTGCTGGATCAGTTGTCTTTGAGCGTTGATGAAGTCGAATAACGCACTGACCAGCGCCGCCGGCGCCTTCGACATTCCCGCATTCGCCTATTTCTCTCTGGTGTCTGATCGCGTCACAAAACCCAGGCTGATATCGAACTATCATTCCGGCTGGACGTCGCACTACTTGCGCCACCAATATGAAAGGATCGACCCAGTCATAGAATGGGCAAGATGCAGCGAATGTCCCTTTCAGTGGGGACCGGGATTCGGCTATGCCGGCATTTCAACACGACAGCAACAGCATTTCGATGAGGCTGCCGAATTTGGCATCTGCTGCGGATTGACGATCCCACTTGTCGATCGCCGCGGCRGTGCCGCTGCCATGACCTTCGCGGCAGACAGGCTCGATCCGACCTTCCTGCGCACCGCCGAGCAATATGAACAGGCGCTCGAGATTATGGCGATGTGCTTTCACATCTCTGTTCGCCGCAAGCTTTCAGGTGGTCTGGCGGTGGATGGTGTTTCGCTGACGCCCCGTGAGTACGAATGCCTGCAATGGACGGCGAGGGGCAAGTCCGCCTGGGAGATCGGCTGCATCTTGGGGATCAAGGAGCGTACGGCCRCTTTCCATCTGGACAATGCCAAGAAGAAGCTCGGCGTGCGCACCAAAACTCAGGCGGTGACGCTCCTGGCCTCCTCACGATCATCAATCCTCTGAGGAACAGAATCCCTCTTTGATCTACCTGCGCAAAATGCACAGGCAGTTGCGGCATGAAGGTTCACCTCCAATGGCAGGCTCATACGTGTGAGGAGACCATCACGATTGAGCGTATTTGGCGCGCGAGAGCTTCAGAAAAATRCCCCTTCAGTGTCCTTGGCCTGTGATGTTGGCATAGGTGGCGCCGAGGATAACCGCGGCAAGGTCGCTATCGGGCCGGATGCAAACCCTTGTCTCCGCCACCACCGTCATGGCACAGGCGAAGRCTCTGTGGATATGCCGTCGTGCATCTTTGGTCCATTTATCGGCTGGATGATTGCTATTCAAACAATCAATTTTACCGACCTAACCAGATCCCATTAGAGGATCCTGAATTACAGCGCGTTGGGTATCCTCGTCGTGATTGGTGCGTCGACTGAGGCTGCCGGAGAGAAGTCGGCGACGGTATGTGCGGGATTGTTGGTATCGTTGGGCAACAGCCCGTGTCGGAGYGGCTGGTCGACGCCTTGAAGCGTCTGGAATATCGCGGCTATGATTCCGCCGGCGTTGCGACGATCACCGGGGGTGCCTTGCAGCGCAGGCGCGCTGAGGGCAAGCTCGTCAATCTCGAGACGAGGCTGAAGGCAGAGCCGCTGAACGGCACCATCGGCATCGCCCACACGCGCTGGGCAACCCACGGAGCTCCAACGGAAGGCAATGCGCACCCGCACTTTACCGGCGGTGTGGCCGTCGTGCATAACGGCATCATCGAGAATTTTGCCGAGCTGAAGGAGGAATTGACAGCGGCGGGAGCCGAGTTCCAGACCGACACCGACACGGAGGTCGTCGCGCATCTCGTGRCAAGACACCGCCAGGAGGGCATGGGGCGGGGCGAAGCGATGCATGCCATGCTGAAACGCATCAAGGGCGCCTACGCGCTCGCCATCCTTTTTGAGGATGATCAGTCGAGCATCATCGCAGCGCGCAACGGACCACCCCTGGCAATCGGCCACGGCGACGGCGAGATGTTTCTGGCATCCGACGCGATCGCGCTTGCCCCCTTCACGAATGAAGTCACCTATCTCATAGACGGCGATTGGGCCGTAATCGGCAAGGGGGGTGCCGATATCTTCGATTTCGACGGCTACCCCGTAGAGCGTCCGCGTCAGACCTCGATGGCCGCGGCTTATCTGGCCAACAAGGGCAAACATCGCCACTTCATGGAGAAAGAAATCTACGAACAGCCTGAGGCCATCGGCCATGTGCTCGCCCATTATGTCAGCTTGATAGAGAATCGCGCCGATGCAGTTCCTAGCTTCGATTTTGCCGGCATTCCGAGCCTGGCGATCTCTGCCTGCGGCACCRCCTACCTCGCCGGACTGATCGGAAAATACTGGTTCGAGCGCTATGCTCGCCTGCCAGTCGAAATCGACGTTGCGTCCGAATTTCGCTACCGCGAGATCCCGTTGTCGCCCCAGTCTGCTTCTCTTTTCATTTCGCAATCTGGYGAAACCGCCGATACGCTGGCCTCGCTGAGATACTGCAAGAAGCTTGGACTGAAAATTGGTGCGATCGTCAATGCCGCCGAATCGAGTATCGCTCGGGAGGCCGACGCGGTCTTCCCGATCCTTGCCGGCCCGGAGATGGGCGTCGCCTCCACCAAGGCCTTCACCTGCCAGCTCGCCGTTCTTGCCGCRCTTGCCGTCAGCGCCGCCCGGACCCGCGGAACGATAACCGAAAATGAGGTGCAGGCGCTGGTCCGGAGCCTTGCCGAAATGCCGCGCATTATGAGCCAGGTCCTGAACAGCGTCCAACCTAAGATAGAGCTTCTGGCGCGCGCATTATCCAAGTATCAAGACGTCCTCTATCTTGGCCGTGGCACCAGTTTCCCATTGGCGATGGAAGGTGCGCTCAAGCTCAAGGAGATTTCCTACATCCACGCCGAGGGCTATGCGGCGGGTGAATTGAAGCACGGTCCGATCGCATTGATAGACAAGAACATGCCGGTGATCGTCATCGCGCCATTTGATCGCTTTTTCAGCAAGACAGTCTCCAATATGGAGGAAGTGGCCGCCCGTGGAGGGCGGATTATCCTCATCACCGACGAAAAAGGAGCAACCGCATCGAAGCTCGACACGATGCACACGATCGTGCTGCCAGCTGTAGACGAGATTATCGCGCCGATGATATTCTCGCTGCCTCTACAGCTTCTTGCCTATCACACAGCGGTCTTCATGGGCACAGATGTCGACCAGCCGCGCAACCTCGCAAAATCAGTCACCGTCGAATGATTGCGATCATAGCCGTCCGTCGGAAATGCACTCCAAGTGACGAAGCGCGTCGCACCGGGACTTGGATTTCGACGAGATGCAGATCAGCGTACCCGGTAGGGGGATATATCTTCAGATCTATCGATTGTGGGCGACCCCACCGAATTCAGCCACGTGCGTTACTTGTCGGTGCCAAGTGCGCATGAGACCGAAAATAAAGGTGTTCGCGATCACCGAAAAGTGAAGTCGGATTGCCTGATGCCGCGCGCCTGGAGATCGCCGCGAGCGCCATGGCGCCAAACGATTGTTGTCCGGAAGATGGACTCRACAAGGAATGCCGGCCGTAGCATCCTGCTCAAGCGGYAAAGTCCGTCATCACCGGCGGGTCTAAGCACCACCATTTCAGCCTTCACGACCAGCGCCATTGAGCTCCGGGGATTTGGGCGCCAGYCCCTGGCACGCCCCTACAGCAGCCCGGCTTGCTCGGCCTCGCTGCGCAGGTTCTGGCGCGGGCGCGGGCCGATCTGCTGGATCACCAGCCCGGCGGCCAGCGAGCCGAGGTCGCCGCAATCCTTGAGGCTCCGTCCGGTCGTGTAGCCGTAAAGGAAGYCGGCGGCGTGGAGGTCGCCGGCACCGGTCGTGTCGACCAATTCCTTGATCTTTGTCGCCTGGATGGTGACGGTCTCGTCGCCGCGCACGATGACCGAGCCTTTTTCGGAACGGGTGACAGCGGCTATTTTGCAATCCTTGCGGATGGCGGCGAGCGCTTCCTCGAAGGAAGCGGTCTGGTAGAGCGACTTGATTTCGTGGCTGTTGGCAAAGACGATGTCGACGGTGCCCGAACGCATCAGCTCGAGGAATTCGTCGCGGTAGCGGTCGACGCAAAATGAATCCGACAGCGTCATCGACACTTCGCGGCCCGCCGCGTGCGCCAGCCTGGCCGTCTGGCGGATCGCTTCCTTGGCGCGCGGCGGATCCCACAGATAACCCTCGAAATAGGTCACCCTGGCGCCGGACGCCTTGTCGGCCTCGACATCCTCGGGACCAAGCTCGACGCAGGCGCCGAGATAGGTGTTCATCGAACGCTCGCCGTCCGGCGTCACGAAGATCATCGAGCGCGCCGTCGACGGCCGGCCTGTAAGCGGCCTGGTGTCGAAGGCCACGCCCTGGGCCTGGATGTCGTGCGTATAGATTTCGCCCAGAGCGTCGCTCGACACTTTGCCGAAGAAGGCGGCCCGTCCGCCGAGGCTGGCGACACCGGCGGCGGTGTTGCCGGCGCTGCCGCCGGAAGCCTCGATCGCCGGGCCCATGCGGCTGTAGAGCAGTTCGGCGCGTCTGGCGTCGATAAGGTTCATCACGYCCTTGATGATGCCGTTGGTCTCGAGAAAGGCCTCGTCGCACTGCGCGATGATGTCGACAATGGCATTGCCGATGCAAAGCACGTCATATTCCGGCATCAAAATCTCCGCCAACAACCCACCCGGCTATCTGGCATGCCGGCCGGGCGCGATCAGTTGGGATGGGCTTTCCGCATGCCAATCTATTCGGCACGAGTCTCGCGGCGCTGCGAGCCTTGCAACGCGCCGTAAATGGCCGCCTCTCCCAGCCAGCCTCAGGCTCTTCGCACGCGACGTGCTCATAGGTCGCGGCTTTGTGAGCGGAAATAAATGCACCCGGCTTGACCTCGCTGACCTCAAACAGCCTCTGGGATTCCTACCATTTTAGCGATTTGGTGTTGCAAAGCCTCTGTGAATTTTCTGGAAGGATCTGTTACAACGCTCAACCGAAACGCAACGCTATGCCGGAGAGGATCCGCAGCGGTAGCGGGTTGATGGTGCCCCGCGATGGGGCGGTGCAAAACGGCTATTTGACCGGTTTGCGCTCCGGCGTCTGGCTGGAGTTGATTAACCGGGTCATGAATAACAGGTGCCCACCTTGCCTTGTTAGACAGAGCGCGCGCAGYCCGAGGGGGATTGCTGGCTTGACGGTGCAGCGCCGGCAAAGTCACGCGACTGGCGCGACCATTTCCGGTCAATCTCGCCAACGCGGCAGCGCGATAGGAAAATTCCCTACTCTGCTGCCGCTCGGGCGCAACAGTCCTTGTTAGGGGGACGCTTGTCGGGCGTCTGTGGGATGTTCCAGATATGCACCATGGATGGCTTTTTGGCCTCGAACAGTCAGACACGAGCGTAAGCCTTCATTCGTCTAATCCCTGGCCTCCACAGCATTTCCGACTTTTGGTTTACGCCAGCGACGTCGATCGAATGGGAACATAATGTAATCCCGCACGGTCAGCGGCTCGGGCTGGTTTCGCATGCCAACCTCCGGCCACTCATTCTTTTTTGGCCAGTATGCCGTTAGAAAAACCGTATCCCAGAGGGTTGTGAAAAACCCATAGTTTCGGTGCCGGTGATCCGCTTCCATCGAGTGGTGGATGCRGTGGAATTTGTTGTCGCCAATGATATAGCGAAGCGGCCCAAGATTGATGCGGGTACTGGAGTGCGAAAGATGGGCCTGGAACGTAATCAGCGTCATGGCAACGATGGGCACCACGCCAGATTCAAAATGGATCACAGCGAGTGGCAGTGCTACCAGCGCCGCGTAAACGAGTGGTTCGGAGATGTGATGATTGCAATTCCATGCCGTCAATTCGCGGATCGAATGGTGCGTAGCGTGAAGCCGCCAGAGGAATGGAACAGCATGCTGAGCCCGGTGCATCCAATAGTAAAAGAAATCGCCAGCAATCGCGACTAAAACGCCGGAAAGGRCCGCCAATCCACTGCTGACGATTGCGTTGTCAGAGTGGAGCAACGTTGCGAAGTTGATCGTTACCAGCGGCTTTACTCCTAGCCACGCCAGACCAACAGCGAAGAAGTGCCAAACAAACGCACCCAATCCGAGCCGAATAAGCCAATTCCGCACGCCTCGAGCGTATGAGGCAAGACTGTATCGATAGRCCGGGAAGGTGAACTCCAGCGCGGCGCAGATGGTGGCGAAGACCACCACCAGCTCGAGCGAGTCCACGAAGATCTGCGATATATGATTAAAATCGAGAATTTGCATTTGTTTGCTCCGGCGAATCGTTCAAGCTGCGCGAGCTTCAGGTCGGAACATCGAGGCAGTCATTTTCGTCATCAGGGCGAATCCAATCGTTAGTAGATCTCCGGCAYGGCCCGATAAATTCGAGGTCGGCACCCGAATTTGTATCCGCGCAGAAAGTACCAATTGCACGAAGCGGTCATGCAACTTGCTTTTCGTGCGCATTCAGCGGTGATTATTGCGTCGGTACGCGGGGCATCGCGGGAGCGGACTATGCGGGGTTCTCCTGGATTGGTAAAATCGATTGTTTGGATGAGACGTATCCGTTTCCTAAATGATCGGAAAAGACCCTTGGGCGAGTTGGCTGCCCGAGGCGACAGACTATGCGTCAGTGTTGCGGCGGCAACTTGCCACGGCAAAGAGCGTTGCAAAAATCACCGTAAGCGTCACGAGCCCCGCACCGTTGAGTAGTTGGTCGACAGAGGCAGGTCAGATGCGGGCTGCATCGTGACGCTCACAAATCAGCAGCTCGGCGCGCAGGGTGTCGACGAGGATCATCGCGACTTGCCAGCGCATTGCTTTCGGGAAAATCCGCGTCGTGCGCGATGATTTCGACAATGGCTCGCCGATTTAAAGCAGGTCACAATTCACCATCGATGGCTTTCTTGGTCCGCCAACGGACCCCGGCTTTCTTCCATGYCGGCCGGCCGAAGTCTTGTCATAGACGGATGTTGCAGCGTCCTTTTGGCGCCGGATTTCAAGGTGCGGCGAGCCCTGCCTCGCGCCGCAAGTCGTCGGCTCTGTCAGTCCTCTCCCAGGTAAACTCGGGCTCTTCGCGACCGAAATGACCATAGGTCGCAGTCTTGCGGTAAATCGGGCGTAACAGATCAAGCATCTTGATAATGCCCTTCGGTTTGAGGTCGAACAACTCAGGAATGAGCTGCTCGATCCTTCTTTCCTCGACCCTTGCTGTCCCGAAAGTATTGACCATGACAGAAACCGGACTGGCCACGCCGATCGCGTAAGCAAGCTGCACCTCGCAGACGTCCGCGAGTCCGCTTGCCACTATATTCTTCGCGACATATCGGGCGGCATAGGCAGCCGAGCGGTCAACCTTGGATGGGTCCTTGCCTGAAAAGGCGCCGCCGCCGTGACGTCCCATTCCGCCATAGGAATCGACGATGATCTTACGTCCGGTAAGGCCGCAGTCGCCGCGGGGCCCGCCGACCACGAACCGCCCTGTTGGGTTGACCAGAATTCTGATGTCTTTCGTTTCCAGGTCGGTCGGCAGGACCGGCTTTATTATYTCCTCAATGACCCCCTCGCGAACCGTCTCTTGCGAAACCTGCTCATTGTGTTGCGTCGACACGACGATGGTATCCAGGGCGACGGGGCGCAATCCCTCATAACGCACGGAGACTTGGGATTTCACGTCAGGGCGCAACCAGCTTAGCTGTCCGGCCTTGCGGACATCCGCCTGTCTTTTCGTCAAGCCGTGGGCGAGTTGGATCGGCAACGGCATCAAAGTATCGGTCTCGCGGCATGCATAGCCGAACATGAGGCCCTGATCTCCCGCTCCCTGTTCGAGATCCTGCCCTCGACCCTCGTCAACCCCTTGGCTGATGTCGGGCGACTGCTCGGTGAKGGCATGAATGACGGAGCAACGCCGGCCGTCAAAGCCAACCGCCTCATCGTCGTATCCAATATCAACAATCGTATCACGAGCCACTTGGCCGTAGTCGACCGTCACATCGCTGGTAATCTCGCCAGCCAGAACGACGGTTCCTGTCTTCACCAAGGCTTCACATGTCTTCACCAGGGCTTCACAAGCCACGCGTGCCTTCGGATCGAAGCGCAAGACTGCGTCGAGAATTGCGTCCGAGATGTTGTCGGCGAGCTTATCCGGGTGTCCCGCGCCAACCGATTCGGAAGAGAAAACGAACTGCCTAGCCATGAAATGCCTCGCTTCGGGTGTTGGAGTTTGCATGGGCATTTTTCTTAGCCCGCTTTACCTGTCGGTGATGCCCGGGACCTCGAACGCAGCGCATAAGTCRGCGACGTCTTTTCGCACGCTGGCATGAACATCCGGATCGTTGGGCTGGCGACAGACCAGGTCAATAAAGGCAGCGATTTGCGCCATTTCCCCCTCGCGCATGCCCATTGACGTCACTGCTGGCGACCCCAAGCGAATTCCGCTTGTAACCGCCGGATCGCGCGGATCCCCCGGCACCATATTGAAGTTCGTAATGATGCCTGCCTTTGATAATCGCTCGGCATAGGCCTTGCCCGACAGTGGTCGATCGCGCAGGTCAAGGATGAGCATGTGATTGTCGGTCCCGCCGGTAACCAGGTCATAACCTCGCTCAAGCAGCGCCTGGGCCAGAGCCTTGGCGTTCTTGACGGTCTGTTGCCCGTAGACACGAAATGCCGGAGTCGCCGCTTCCTGTAAGGCGACTGCTAGCGCAGCGACAACATTCATATGTGGCCCGCCCTGCAGGTGAGGGAAGACCGCGCGATCAATCCGCCTGGCGAGATTGTATTTGCTTTTGGGATGACAGAGCGCCTGATAACGGTCCTCATTCTTCGACAAAATGAATCCACCGCGGGGGCCGCGGATCGACTTATGAGAGGTGCTGCTGACGACGTCGCAATGGCGCACGGGATTCGGATGAACTCCTGCCGCAATCAGGCCGCTGATGTGGGCAATGTCGGCCACGAGATAGGCGTTCGCCTCCAGAGCAATTTCTGCCATTGCCGCGTAGTCAAAGACACGCGGATAAGCAGTTCCGCCGATCCAAATGAGCCGCGGCCGTTCCCGCTTAGCTGTGTCGCGCAAGAGGTCATAGTCAATTTGCTGGGTCTTTTCGTRTAGCCCATAGGGGACTCGTCGGTAGTYGGTTCCGGAAAAGTTGATAGYCCAACCATGGGTCAGATGACCGCCTTCCGGAATGGGCAAGCCCATGACTTTGTCGCGGGGCTTCAAAAGCGCGCGATAGACAGCCTGATTGGCCGGCGAGCCGGAATAGGGCTGGACGTTGGCGTGCTCGCTTCCAAATAGCCTCTTCAAGCGCTCGATGGCGAGGTTCTCAAGCTCATCGACGATCTCGTTTCCCGCATAGTAGCGCGCACCGGGGTACCCCTCGGCGTACTTGTTTGTGAAAATCGACCCGGTCGCTTCGAGCACTGCCGAGGAGGCAAAGTTCTCAGAAGCGATTAGTTTGAGCGTCGTGCGCTCCTGTCGCTCTTGTCTCAAGAGCAGTTCGTGAACGCAGCTATCAACCGAGGCTAAGGAAGAGCGCCCATAAGAGTCCGGCTGCGCGATGGCGCGCTCGGTAGAGTTATCCATCATATGCTCGCGCTCCAATTGGGTCGATTTATTTTTCGATCAAGCAGGCTGTCCCCTTCGGCTGCTCGTTTTGTATCGCTTCGAGTCGTTGTAGGTCTCGTTCATGATGGCCATCGCAGTGGGGCAGGAGATCGACTAGCAATTGGACCAGACCGTCGTCCTTATCTCCTGTTTTGAGTTGGTAGGAGCGCCACGGGCGCTGTTCGTCGCAGCAAAGAAAGTCGGCTCTGGCGAGTAGCCGGACGTGTCGCACAACGCGATCGTGACGCAGATCCAAAATGTCTGCCAGCTCGCAAACTGTTAGATCCGCATGCGCGCAAAGGCCCAGGATTCGAAGACGATCAAAATGCGCTGCCGCCCGTAGGCGACTGACCAGTGTCATCATTGTTCTGCATCAAACCGCATGGAAAGAATGGACACTCGTTGCACTGAATTTGTCATTGGGCGTTCTCCGCAGACCAGCAACTTTCGAACCGAAATTGTCTCGCTGCTTATATCGCAGGCCGGACGCTTTCGACGGTCGCGTGGATGCGTACTTATTTCCACGCATGCAATTTTTTCGAACCGACAGTGATTGAGTTGGAGCAACCATGACGGGAGCTCTTCTTGCTATTGCCTTTAGTTCTAGATTTCGTGCGGTTCGGCGGTCGCAGAATAGGAAGGACCGCGGTTTTGAGTCCTCTGGCTGGCCTGATATGTTGAGATAAACCTACCATTCTTCGCGATTTCGGTTTGCTAAGAGTCTATGAATTTCTTTGAAGAAACTGTTGCAATGTCTGCTCCCCGAGATGCCGCTCAAGATGGGCCGACTCGCATGGTTTCAAACCAATGGGGCACCGTCGCCTGGTTTCAAACCAATGGGGCACCGTCGCATAGTTTCAAACCAATGGGGCAACATGGTAGGGATGGAAGAATGCCAATAACACCTTGCTTCGAAGCGCATCGATCGTGGTACGGGCCTGCGGCTTTTTGATTTTGAAGACGTGCTCGACAAGATCGGGCCAGCAGTCGCAACCGCGCTGAGATGAACGCATAAGGCGTGAAAGCGCTTGATGGTGGTGCCTTCGTTACGCTCCAGGCAGCGTGCCCATAGACGCCACTTCGACGACGTCAAGYAGAATTGCCAGCCCGACGCCGCATGCAGTCAGGATGAGGCCGGCCATGAAAATGCGGTTGGCCCGTTCGTAGACGTGGCGTCGCAGTGAACTCATGTCGAGCAACAGCGACAGCGCCCGCATCTGCGAGGCTATGCCGACCAGGATTGGGACCACTGCGAACAGGTCGTAAAGTCGCCACGGAACCGGGTTTGCCGCCCAATGTGTGACGAAACCCAGCGAAAACGCCAGCAATATGCCGACGACGGTGATCGTGCCGTTCCGGAATACGGTCTCGATCGGTTCTTCCTTGGGGTTGTGCTCGTCCAATTGTCTCTCTCTGCAGGTCTGCGCAGTCGTCGCTCAGGCGTGAACTTGAAACCTAGGTTCCTTCGAACGCTGGATTTTGCGACTTCGGGCTGGCGGCGTCATCGGGATCGATCAATGAGTCCACCTATTGATACGGGAAATGAGCAAAACTAAGTCGGCATGGGCGCAATGCTGACGAAGGGTGCCAGTTCCGAGCGGGCCGCTATTGGCGCGCGGTGCGGAGGGCAACGACAGTTCAGTCTGACGGTATCCTAGTCAGTGGCATTGAGGCCGACGAGGAAGCGGCAGGCGGCATCATACAGGATATGATCCGATTGGAAGTCCTGGGGYGTGGCCATCATTGATCAGGAGTGCCTGCCAACCTCGGTGCCAGCTCAGGAGCTCAATATACGCCCGCCACCTTGCTCAAATTCTGCGAACCTCAAGGATCGCCGCCACTTTTGTATCGTTTAGGACAGCGATTGCGGTCGGCTCCAAAACCGGCGTCGTATGGGCGCTGCCGTGAAGAACATTTGCCATAGGGCATCCTCAGCCTTACGACTGAGGTTTGACGATGCACCATCATGCTCGAGGACTGCACGTCTAGCTCCCGCCGCTTATTGTCGGCCGAACCGAGAATCATTCACCAATCGACGAACCAGAGCCACAAAAGCGGTCTGGATCCAGATGCTTTCGTCATGAGGCAACGGGCCGGCGACCGTAATCCTTCGAGGCGAAGCAGGGGCGACTATTGCGAGCMCGATCCTCACACGGGGTTCTTCGAAATCTTTTCGAAGACAAGAAGCTTGGCCTGGAGCACGGCTTTCTCRATCGAATCCCCGATCCCCAGATACGCCGCTATCGCGCTGGCCAGGATACAGCCAGTGCCGCGCATCGATCCGGCAAGCCTGGGCATGTCGAAGCGGATGGGTTCCCGGCCGCGGCTCAACAGGATATCYGTGGAGCTCGGCCCCTCCGCGTGGCCGCCCTTGATGAGCAGCGCCTGCGGCCCTTCCGCAAGCAATCGCCTTTGCTGCCGCAGCGCGTCATCGTCGCCCGCGGCCAATTCCGAGCCGGTCAGCACCGCCAGCTCAATGAGGTTGGGCGTGACCAAGCGGCAAAGCGRCATGAGATCACGCTTCATGACGTCGATCGCACTCGATTCCAGCAGCGGCCTGCCTGACGAGGAAGCCAGCACCGGATCGAGGATTGCCGGCGTGCGCGGATTTTCGCGCAGCACGGCGGCGACGGCAGCGATGATCTGCGCAGTTGCGAGCATGCCGATTTTGATGGCCGCCACCGCGTTGGCCTGCAACGCCGCCCGCATTTGATYGGCCACCAGGCCGGGTTGCATGTGACGGATATGCCCGACGGCGTGGTGCGTCTGCACCGTTACGGCGGTAACAGCAACGCAAGTGCGCAGGCCGATTGAAGAGATCGTTTCGATATCGCGCGCAATTCCGGCACCCCCGCTAGAATCCGATCCGCCAACGACAAGCACATTCAGGTTTTGACTCAGCGCCATTCCTCCGTCTTTTCGATCCATTGCGCGGTGCGCGCTTCGGGATCTGGGTTCAGCGTTATGTCCGTCACCACCGCCGCGCTGTCGGCTCCGGCCTCGAAAACACCATCAAGCCGCTCGGGATTGAGACCGCCGATGGCGACCAGCGGAATGGGTGCGACGGCGTCCTTCCAGGCGCGAACCCTTTCGAGCCCCTGCGGCGCCCATTTCATCTTCTTCAGGATGGTCGGATAGACGGGACCAAGCGCTACGTAGTCGGGCCTGGCTGCCAGCGCCGTTTCCAGTTCGGCATGATCGTGGGTGCTCAGTCCGAGCCTGATGCCGGCCGCTCGTATCTGCTGGAGGTTGGCGGTTTGCAGATCCTCCTGGCCGAGATGGACGAAGTCGCAGCGCTCCTCGATCGCGAGGTGCCAATGATCGTTGACGATGAGCTGGCAGTCATGTCGTGCGCACAAGGCCTTTGCCTTGCGGATTTCCGCCCGCAGCCTGTCCTCGCCCATGTCCTTGATGCGAAGCTGCACCAGCCTGACGCCGAGCGGCACCAGCCGCTCGATCCAGGCGGCGCTGTCGACGATCAGGTAGAAGGGATCGAGCTTCATGAAAATACCGCCTTGCCGATTGTAGGCGTCGATGGCACGGCGACGTYGCGCGGCTCGAGCAGCCCCGAACAGAAGGCTTCGCGACCGGCATCGACCGCCTTGCTGAAAGCCCGCGCCATGCCCACCGGATCGGCAGCCTTGGCGACCGCCGTGTTGAGGAGCACGGCGTCAAAGCCGAACTCCATGACGGTTGCCGCGTGCGACGGCCGTCCGAGCCCCGCATCGACGATCAGCGGAACGTCGGGGAAATGCCCGCGCAGCGCGCGCAGCGCCATGATGTTGATCGGTCCGAGCGCCGAACCGATCGGCGCGCACCACGGCATCAGGACCTTGCAGCCTGCCTCCAGCAGCCGCTCGGCGACGACGAGGTCGTCGGTGGTATAGGGGAATACGTCGAAACCGTCCTCGCTAAGGATGCGTGCGGCCTCGACCAAGCCGAACACGTCGGGCTGCAGCGTGTCGTGGTTGCCGATCACCTCGAGCTTGATCCAGGACGTGCCGAAGACCTCGCGCGCCATCTTTGCGGTCGTCACGGCTTCCTTGACCGAATGGCAGCCGGCGGTGTTGGGCAGCACCCTCACACCGAGCGAGCGGATCAGCGACCAGAATTGTTCGCCGCCCCTGCCGCCTGCCATTTCCCGGCGCAGCGAGGCGGTCACCACCGAGGTGCCCGATGCCTTGACCGCTTCGGCAAGGATCGCCGGCGAAGGATATTGGGCGGTGCCCAGCAGCAGGCGCGAGACAAGATTTGTCCCGAGAAGATCAAACATCGGCTAGCCTCCCTGCATGGGCGACAGGATTTCGATCCGGTCGCCCTCGCTCACCCGGCATTCCGCCCGTTCGGCCGCGGGCACGACGTCGCCGTTGAGCGCGGTGGCGAGCCAGCCGCCCTCGTAGTCAAGCTCCTTCAAAAGGGCGGCGAGCGTCGTCGCCTCCACCTCAAGCGCTTCACCATTGACGATCAGCTTCATTTTTAGACTCCAAGCCGACAGATCAATTGTCGGCAGATGCATTGAAGAGAAGGCTGGCAGCCTGCTGAGCCATAGCAGGTGAAAGCAGGAAACCGTGCCGGTAAAGACCGTTGATCGTGATCGTGCTGTCCTTCCAACGCTCCACCCGCGGCAGATTGTCGGGATAGGCGGGACGCACGCCCACTCCTGTCTCGACGATTTCAGCCTCGCCGAACGCCTGATGCAGTGCGTAGGCCGCGTTGAGGAGCTCCATCAGCGAACGGGCGGTGATCGGCCCATCGTGGTCGCTTTCGATCATGGTCGCACCGACCATGAAGTGATGATCGGCCCGCGGCACGATATAGATCGGATGGCGCGGATGGAGGAGACGCACGGGCCGGGCAAGCGAGACATCACGTGTGCGCAGGAGCAGCATTTCACCGCGCACGCCGCGCAGGTCGTCGTCGCTTCGCGCGATGCCCGTGCAGTCGATCACCTGATCGAAGTCGGAACAGGCAATTTCGCCTGCCTCGAGGAGAAATACGACGCCCATGGCGCGGAGCTTGCCGGCGAGGGCTTCGAGAACCCGCCGGGGATCGAGATGAGCTTCACCGGCAAAGAAGAGTCCCTGGCGGAAGCGGCCGGCAAGATCGGGTTCGAGGGTGGCAATCGCCTCTTCGTCGACGGACTGACAATTGCGCGTACGAGCCGCAAAGCGGGCAAGCTCGGAGGCGTCGCGCGCATGGGCGACAACGAGAGTGCCGGCCCTTGTCACGAGTCCGGGCAGTGCCCTTTCCCACCAGTCGGCCGAAGTTATGCCGAGCGTGACAACCGCCTCCTCGGCGCTTTCGCCTTCGCACCAGGGGGCGAGCATGCCGCCGGCGAGCCAGGAGGCATTGCCGCCTATCCGGCTGCGAATTTCGGCAACCGTGACCGACGCACCACGCGCGGCCAATTCATGGGCGGCGGTGAGGCCTGCCACACCGGCGCCTTTGACAAGGACGCGGCACATGGCTCAGTGCCTCTCCTGGTCTTTCTGCGCCAAAGCCTGTTCTTCCGCTCCGGGCGTTTCGACCGGCATGTAGAGATCGCCGCCTGCGCGATATTTCTGCGCCATTGCCGCCATCCCCTCCTTCTGCGCTTCCGCGCGAATGTCGTGGGRGATGYGCATGGAGCAGAATTTCGGCCCGCACATCGAGCAGAAATGGGCCAGCTTGTGCGCTTCCTTGGGCAAGGTCTCGTCGTGGAACGAGCGCGCCGTCTCGGGATCGAGCGACAGGTTGAACTGGTCTTCCCAACGGAACTCGAACCGTGCCCGCGAAAGCGCGTCGTCGCGGATTTTCGCCGCGGGATGCCCCTTGGCAAGATCCGCTGCGTGTGCAGCAATCTTGTACGTGATCACCCCGGTCTTGACGTCGTTTCGATCCGGCAGGCCGAGATGTTCCTTCGGCGTCACGTAGCAGAGCATGGCCGTGCCGAACCAGCCGATCATGGCCGCGCCGATGCCGGATGTGATGTGGTCATAGCCCGGCGCAATGTCCGTCGTCAGCGGCCCCAGCGTGTAGAAAGGCGCTTCGCCGCAGACGGCGAGCTGCTTGTCCATATTCTGTTTGATCTTGTGCATGGGCACATGGCCGGGGCCCTCGATCATCACCTGGCAGTCCTTTGCCCAGGCGATCTTCGTCAGTTCGCCAAGCGTCTCCAGTTCGGCGAATTGGGCCCGGTCATTGGCATCGGCGATCGAGCCGGGACGAAGGCCGTCACCGAGCGAGAAGGAGACGTCATAGGCTCTGGCGATATCGCAGATCTCCTCGAAATGCTCATAGAGGAAGCTTTCGCGGTGATGGTGCAGGCACCATTTCGCCATGATCGAGCCGCCGCGAGAGACGATGCCCGTGACCCGGTCGACGGTCAGCGGAATGTAATGCAACCGCACGCCGGCATGGATGGTGAAGTAGTCGACGCCCTGCTCGGCCTGTTCGACCAGCGTGTCGCGATAGACCTCCCAGCTCAGGTCCTCGGCAATGCCGCCGACCTTTTCCAGCGCCTGGTAAAGCGGCACCGTGCCGATCGGCACCGGGGCGTTGCGCACGATCCATTCGCGGATGTTGTGGATGTTGCGCCCCGTCGACAGATCCATGACGGTGTCGGCGCCCCATCGGATCGCCCAGACCATCTTTTCCACTTCTTCGGCCATCGAGGAGGTGACGGCGGAATTGCCGATGTTGGCGTTGATCTTCACCAGGAAATTGCGGCCGATGATCATCGGCTCGCTCTCGGGATGGTTGATGTTGGCGGGAATAATCGCACGGCCGCACGCTACCTCGTCGCGCACGAATTCCGGCGTGACGAAATCCGGGATCGATGCGCCGAACGCCTCGCCGTCCTGTTGCAGCGTGCCGCGCAGGATCTCGCGGCCGAGGTTTTCGCGGATGGCGACGAATTCCATCTCGGGGGTGATGATGCCCGCGCGCGCGTAGGCGAGCTGGGTGACGRCCTTGCCGGCTTTGGCCCTCAGTGGACGGTTGCGGATCGGAAATTCCCGCGTGAGACGCTCGCCTGCCGCAAATCCGTTGTCCTCCGGCCTGACATGGCGGCCGTCATAAGATTCGACATCGCCGCGCGCTGCGATCCAGTCCTGCCGAAGCCGGGCAAGACCCTTCTCGATATCGGTTCCGATCGCGGGGTCGGTATAGGGGCCTGACGGATCGTAGACCGTCACCGGCGGCTCGCCGGCAGTCGGGTGGACCGCGATCTCGCGCATCGGCACCCTGATCTGCGGATGAAGGATGCCGGATTTGTGGATCTTCCGCGAAGCCGGCAACGGCCCGGTCGACACGGTCGGGGTCAAGGCATTCATTTGAGGCTCCTTTGCTCGTTGCATTGGAGACCCAGTTCTGTGCCGGAAGGATGAAAAGACGCTTTTGGTCGACCTGCTTGAGACAGTCTTCGGGCATGAACGCCCGCAAAGCGCTTGCACCGTCCCTACGCCAGTATGAACTGGATCAGGTTCAACGGGTCACTGCGCCGCAAAGCCAGCAGTATCTCAGCCCCTTGCCGGGACTCCCCTGGTGAATGCTTGCGAATTGACCGGGCCAGCGCCGCTTTGTCAAGCGCCTTCAGGCAGCGGGCAGACCGCGGCGCTGATCGGCTGCTGATCAAACTGCGGGAAARGTTCGCGCATAAGGCGGCGACAAATCGCGCGCACGAGTAGAGGGCGGGGAAGGGATAAGAAGATTGTCAAATCACCGGACTGAAAGTTCGGTGCTTGCGATGATCACGCCTTCAATCGGCACCAAAGGTTTGCGCGTAGATCTCCTCGATCCGCTCTGCCTCGTCATTCGTCAGCGCGGCGAATTCCTTTTCGCGGGCGCGGTTCGATAGCTGGCCGCCGTTCTGGTAGAGGAAACGGAAGAGCAGATCGATCAGCCGCTCGGGCATGTCGATAAAGGCATCCCCATGTTGCCGGAACTGATCGTAGCGCTGCAGAACGCGGTTTCGTTGGGAAGATCCCGTTCGATGGTTCGTGGAACGCAGGCATAGAGGAATTCGGCGTGCGGGCGCCGCCGCCATGAAAATTGGGCTCTTCTCTCGAATTCCTGTTCAAACCGGCCAGGGATATGAAAAATGAACCTACTCCCTGAAAATTGATGCTCCAAGCCAGACTTTGCCGAAAATGGATTCTAGAACCTTCCTGAGATCTGCGTGTTTCGCCCGGGTCGCTGGCCAAGGAATGGAGCCTTTCGTTTGCCGACATCGAATTCGTGAATGCCAAGCCGGTCGGTTCGAGGCTCGGACTGGCGGTGCAGCCGAAGTTTTTCGCAGCCTTCGCATATTTCGCCACCTCGACGGCTGAGGTTCCCGGCAAAGCGGTTTCCTACCTGACTGACCGCCTAGCGTTGGCGAGACCGATTTTGACGGTCACGATTTTTCAGGGCGCTCGGGACGTCGCCATTGCCCGGAAATACTGCGTCATCTGGGTTGTCGGCGCATCTCGGTCGGGTCGGYCCGCAGGTGGATTTCCGTGCTTTGGAGGCTGGCGCGTCCGAGCCAGAGCGAGACCTTACGGACATCCCGGTCGCCTGCAGCGTGTGCATGGCACAGGTGTGTCTCCTATATCGATCGAGACATAGGAGACACAGCGCTGCCATGGAGTTGCTACAGGGGCGGGCGTCGATTGCTCTGTCATTGCCCTGTGGCTGGCGCCATAAGGCGATCGAAACGGCGCTGACGTATTTTCATGCACATCTTGAACTGAAGGAAWCCGCCCTCGCAAGCTGAGGCCGTACGAACGCGTCAAGGCCGAGCGATTTCGAGCAAACGACCGGCTTGCGGAATTCCTGTATGCCCTTTGAGAATGAGAACTGTGCCGAGTGTCGACCACCATTTCCCCGCTGGGACTGGCCGGGAGCGCGCGCGGACCGTCCCCATCAGAAGAGGCGCTCGGCATAGTTCGACGGTCGGCATAAATCTGCATTAGTGCCGTCGATCCTTAGCATATCTGACCAGCACGCTCGCCGCCATCGCGAAAGCAGACCCGGCCAAAAGACTATCGGCGCGGGAGAGGGGGCCCATAGGGAAAGCTGGTTTGAAGTTATTGGTTTTTACTAAGTATGGCTACGCAAATAGCGGAATTTGCAAACCTTGAGTTTGGTTTGAATATGTGCTATTTTACTAAGTATGATTAAGCAAAATGACGGAAAGCTAAACCAGCTAGAACGCACCTTACCCGAGGGCCTCATTGTCGATGCGGGCTGGATGGAGCGTCACGGCTATTCAACCAGCCTGCGCAGCCAATACGTCTCGGCGGGATGGCTGGTTCAGCCGGCGCGTGGCACCTACAAGCGGCCCCTTGGCGAATTGACCTGGGAAARGGTCATGGTATCTCTGCAAAAGCTGCTCGGAAGCGATCTGATCGTAGGCGGGCGCACCGCCCTAGATCTTCAGGGATTCAGCCACTACGTGTCAGCGTCCGGCCTCTCGAAGATACATCTATATGGCACCAAGGCGCCCCCCAGCTGGCTTGCAAAACTTCCCCTGAAAGAGACGTTCCGGTTTCATCGCTCACAGGTTCTGTTCAAATCGGCTACTGGCTCGATACGCGAGCTACCGGGATCGTCAGACTGGCCTATGAAAGTCTCGACGACCGAACGTGCGCTGCTCGAATTGCTGGACGAGTTGCCAAACCGCGAGAGCTTTCACCAAGTTGATATGCTCGTCGACGGCCTGCGTACATTAAGTCCGAAACGGCTCCAAAGCCTTCTTGCCGACTGCAAGAGCGTTAAGGTCAAGCGRCTATTTTTCTGGTTTGCCGAGCGGCACAATCATGTCTGGCTCAACCAGATAGATCGCGGTTCCCTCGATCTCGGCACGGGCAAACGTATGCTCGTCAAGGGCGGAAAGCTCGATCCGAAATATCTCATAACAATACCGGAGGATATCGGTGCCCCTGTCTGAACAATATCAGCGCCAGGTGGCACTGCTCGTCGAGGTCATGCCATTCGTGGCCGGTGAAAAAGAATTTGCCCTGAAAGGCGGAACAGCCATCAACCTTTTCGTGCGGGATATGCCGCGCCTGTCTGTTGATATCGATCTGACCTATCTGCCTGTCGCGCCAAGACCGGAGTCACTGGCTGCAATCGACGCTGCAATGAAACGCGTAGCGACAGCGATTCGCGCCGCGCTGCRCGGACTGCGGGTAACTGAAGTGGAGAATGTCCGCGAAAAGATCGTGACCAAGCTGACGGTTCAAAGACCCGATGCGCAGATTAAGATCGAAGTCACCCCGGTCTTGCGCGGCTGCGTCTTTGAACCAACCGTGCGCTCAGTATCACCCGCCGTGGAAGCCGCCTTCGGATATGCCGAAACACATGTCGTCTCATTTTCCGATCTCTACGCGGGCAAAATAATGGCGGCGCTCGACCGGCAGCACCCGCGTGATCTCTTCGATATTCGCGATCTGCTGGCAAACGAAGGGATCGATGATGATCTGCGCCGCGCCTTCGTTGTCTATCTCATCAGCCATGACAGGCCGATTTCAGAGGTCATTGTCCCGCGCCGCAAAGACATTGCGAAGGAGTTCGAGCAAGGGTTCGATGGCATGACGGCAGAGCCTGTGGCTCTTGTTGATTTGTTGACCGCACGCGAAATGTTAATCGCTACCGTAGTGGGAAGCATGCCAAAGGATCACAAAGACTTCCTAATTGGATTTAAGCGTGGCGAACCTGATTGGTCGCTGCTGAACGTGGACGGTGCTGAAGCGCTGCCAGCCGTGCGGTGGAAGCAGATGAATTTAGACAAGCTCCCGCATGAAGCCCGTGAGAAACTAGTGGCTCAACTCACGGCGGTGTTGAACCGTGGCTAGAGGCTGTTTGCGCCGGTTGATCGGATGGATGTGCATGACCGCGGAAAGAATCAAACCTCAGATGAAGGACAAGGAACTGACCGAGTTCGCGACACGGTTCCTCACCGCGTATGCCGCTTCCGCTCAGAGTGGTAATGGCGACCCTGCAAACTATGAAGGCAAATCGGCCTTATTCATTAGGTCCGAAGGTCCGGGTGGTATCGTCGAAATAACCGACGGGATTGCCCAGGCCCAGGGCGGCTTCGTCCACCGCGCCGCCACGTTACTAAAATCCAAGGCCGGTCACGAAAAGGCAATATCCGAGATTGGGATAGACCATGCACATGACTTTATCGCAGGGGATGGGCCGGTTCAGAATGCGGTAACCGCGATGATCAAGGCGGTGTTTGAACAGGCGGACGCTTCGTTCGAGTATTTGGCACCAAACTACCTGATAAAGCTGGACCCTGCGGCGGTATAAAAATGGCGCACCCGACAAGAAGTTGGGATCTCTGCCTTCGGAGGGCAACTTGGTTTCAGTAATGCTGGACGGGTCGGGATTCCCCACGGTCGAACGCCGCCATGCGGCGGATCGGTGACGAACCCACGTGCAACGACGTATCTGAGCCGACGGCGACGCTGGACTTCCTTGCAGGATCGACAGGCTCATGCATCCCGCGGTATGAGCGCCCGAGCATGAATGTCGCCCGCAGAATCGCCCCATGTCCGGATCTCGAACGTCATCCGRCCTGTGGTAGAGGCTTCCAATCTCGCCTTGCGGCGCTCAATTAAGCGGATGCAACTCTTCGTCCTTTAAAACGAGCGTTGGAAACGCAGGATGCCGCCGACGCTGTTGTTTTTGTCAGCGTTAGTCCAGTTCACGTTGGAAGGATCCACCATGCCGACCCCGAAGTCGCCGCAGTGGTCATAGTCGACCTCGGCAGTGACCGTGAAATCTGGAATGAGCGTATAGGCGACATTCATAGCGACACCATAGTTCTTGAGCTGATCACCCGAGACCTGAAGGTTGAACGAAGTCGTCTCGTTGAACTTGTAAGTGGCGCYGGCCCAGAAAGCCCAGTTGCCGCCCCAGGTTTTGTAGAAGCCGCGGCCGTGAGCGTCGATTGCGTTAGTGGAATCGTCGTTGAGCTTGCCATTGGAGCCGTAGCCGAACATTCCGAATAGCGACAGCTCGTTGGCGACATTGACGTCGACGCGGACTTTGCCGGCGACCGATCCGTAGTTGCTATCATAAGCAGCAACACCGGTGATCGCGCCCCACTGTTGCGTGTATTTCAGRCCGCCGACCACGTGCGGTACGTAGCTATCGATGGTGYCGGCCACGCCTTCGCCTTCTTCGAGCGAGACCACGGCCGAAAAGCCGTCACCGGCGTCAAAGTAGTACTGGATGACGTTGGTTTCGAGATCACCGTAGGGGACGAGCGTCTGATTGAGCACGTTGCCGGGATAGCCAATAAACATGTCGAAGGCGGACCAGTCCTTACCGATTCGAAGGTCGCCAAGCTGAACCCAGGCGAAAGTCAGGCTGAGATCTCTATTGGAGGCATAGTTTTGAGTACTGCCCGGATCCGAATAATCGTTGAGGTTACCAAAATCCATGTGGGTTTCGGTATAGGTCTTCAACGTGCCGAACTCGGTTTCCCGGTTCGTCCAGGTCTTCACCGTGAAGCGGGCATTCTTCTTCCAGGTTGCATTGGTGCTGCCGTCCTCGTGGTCGGTTGCCTTTRCCCCATCCAACGAGCCGACGTCACCCAAGGCGATGTCATAGCGGACATAGCCGCCGATGCGCAGGCAGGTTTCGGTGCCTGGGATATAGAAGAAGCCTGYGCCATAGACGTCGCAGATCTTGACGTATTCGCCCGCGTCTGGCTCGGCGTCGACGGCGCGGGCATCGGAAACGGCAATGAGGGTCGCAGCTGAGCCGAGAAGAAGACTCGTGAAGTTCATTTGATCTCCGTTCAAACATATAAAAGAGGAAGGACGTCGAAGAGCGGACCCTCCGCTTGTCCCTGCGATCTAAAAATGAGGCGCAATGCGCTGCGCCATCCGCAGCGCGACGAACCAGTCATGGCAACGGCCAAACAACAAAGGCGATGAAGCTAAATCATATTTAGCAAATAATATTGGCATTTATTAATATGTGAATTTCTGCAATACAGCACTGTGAATCCACCCTTTTTGAGYCAACCGCCAAAGTTAGATCCGCCAGTTGTGGGAGACCCTCACAACGACTTCCACAGTTGCATACGCAAGTGATGTGCCATCCTGGCGATGCAGCTGCGGCTTGACGCTCGATTTGCCGGCGGACCTTGGTTCGCGCTCCCTTCTCATTTTGCCTTGAGATCAAGCCGCGCACGAAAAACGCCAGGAGTTGGATGGTTCGCGTGTTCGATACGCGACAGGTATCGTTCAAAGGCGACAGCTTTTGTTTGTTGTGAGCTTCGATGAATGAGACATCATGCGGTGACACCGCTCGGTACGTCAGGTGGGTGCCGCACGACGTTGACATAATGGTCATGAGCGAGACTGGGCATGTGAACCTTGCGGTGAGGCCCAGGCCATAAGCGTCATTGCCGTTTTCTCGACTCAACTGAAGGCCAAGGACGAGGGGATCGAAAACGGTCTTGTTCGCATACGGGCGGCAGCACCGCTTCGCGGTACGCGGTTGCTGTCRCATTCGTTGCTTTTCTCGACCGRCTCGCCTTAACGAGGCATGAGTGCAGGGAACCAGYACGACTGCGAACGCCCGAGAACGGGCGCTGCCAACGTGTCGAGCGCCTTTGACCTCGCAGGGCAGGCGCTCTGCTTGGYTGCCCGTGTTACAATCCTTCGTCCGGCTACGGTGACTGGGTTTAAAGGCGTGTGCGTTTGCACACGAGCCTCACGGCTGCCGTACTCGTTCGCCGGACTCAGCCTGCTGCGAAATCGGCTGCGTTTGATCATCCAACAGGACTGCGATTGTCCAACGGCAACTTGGCGCTGGCGGTGCTTTCTCAGTTGAACTTGATGCTAGCCTGGCCGAACACGCCGTAGCGTTCAACCTCCCAATGCTGGATCGCCGGGCTACCACCGCCCGGCGTCTCCTCGAAATGAGCGGCGCCAATAGCTGACGCGCGCCAGTAGCGGCCGCCGAAGCCGATGTTGAACAAATCCGTGACTTTGTAGTTCAACATTGCCTCGAATTGGACGCCATTCCCGTTCCCGTCCTCGGGAATCGGATTGATCTCTGGGCGCAGATGGTGCTGATCCTTGCCGTCAAGCTGCGTGAACAGCACTGCGACGTCACCGGAAAGGCTGAGTCGTTCGGTGAGTTGCGTCTCCCCGGCCAGGCCGAGTCGCAGCGAATGCCAATCGTTATCCTGGCTGATGACGCCCAWATTGTTCGTAATGGCTGGTACGCAAATCCCCGGATTGGCCGCCTGCTGCGCGCAATGGATGGCATGGTAGCTCTCGTTCCAGAAATTGTATCCGACATAAGCACCCATGCGGTAGCGCGGCGTGTTCCAGAAATTATATCCGAGGTCGGCGGTGAAATACGTGATGCGACCGTTGTGCTGATCCGACAACGTGCTCGAATAGGATTTGATGGACAAAGAGGGGTGCACGAAATCTTCGTCGGTAAGAGAACCCTTGGGGATCCCGCCCGCACTGAGGAAGCCCTTGACGAAGATGCCAGTCGGATCGTGGGTCGCGTTGAGGAAGACTTCGCCCGATAGGGCATCGAGATCGTTGTATGTGAGCCGCGACACCATCTCCGCGCCGTCGACGTTGTAAAGTTCCTTCGATGCTTCGCCGTTACTGTACCAATAGCGTAGCCCGCCCTCGAATGAAAAGACCGGGGCCGCTGCGTCGGCTCGCACTGTCGGGTCGGCGAACACCGCGCCGTCGGCAGCGGCCGCACTCGCTGACAGACCGCAAAGCGCGACATAGGTTATAAGCACTCGCCGCATCGGCAGATTCTCCTTTGTGTTGATTTTCGGGTTGGTCGCGGACGTCCTAAAATTGGCTAGGTTGGACCGACTGCACAGTTGGTCTCCAGGCGAGAGGATGGTTGTGGCAAAGTGCCTGTGCAGCCCTTTGCCCGGCCATTGCTTGCAGTGCGGCCGCTTRCTTCTTCTGCATCGGGAGGTCCTACGGTACGGCCTGATCCCAGCAGGCAGCATGGTGCGAACATTGAAACACTCTCCGCGAGACGCGTTTAGCGACACTCGAAGCAACATGCGTGCCAAAGAAAACTCTTTAGACGCATGTCAATCGAGTGGCGCATGTCCGGCATTTGTCGCGCCTCGCACAATGTCAAAGCACCTGTCGCAAATTGTCGATGAGAGGCTTGCGGCATGAAAGCTCTTCAATTTCTGAGGAGCTTGTGACCTTCAAGGACAGCCTGTTCGACCGACCCGCGAATRCCACGCCGCCAGGTTCCCAAGGTCGGAGCCACGGCGCGGAAACCCCTCGCGTAAGTCCGGCGCCCCCACTGTGAAAACGCCCGCTGGGCGCGACCAGCGACCCCGGCTCGTTTGTCTGGATCGAACCGATGTGGTGTCGGCCGGGTCAGGTTCTGGTTCCGATTATTCGCGCGCAACGGAATCGTCCGTTGGCTTTTTGATCCGCATCAGTCCACGTCGGTCAGCATGCTTGAGCATGGCTGTTGCCACTCGCGTCGCCAACCGTGACTTCCGGCTCGCGAACGTCCGATGAGGCATCTCGCCCCTTCGGCGTGCTGACAGCTAATATATGAAGGAAATATCGACCGGTTCCCGTCAAATTCCTGCAAGGAATTCGACAAAAATGCCGACGCCGCTTTACCCACAAGGCGCGGAGAATTGGTAACTAATTGAAATTTAAGCCATCGCTGCATCTGGCATGACGTTTGCTCTCTGCCGTTTAACATGTGAAGACGTTATAAGAAATATAACGCGTGTTCGATTGGATTTTTATTGAATGTCACAAAAACAAACACGGAATGGAGCAGGACGATGGAAAGTGTCATAGCAACAGCAGCTTTTCTTATGGTGTCGACATTAGCGTTCGCATTTGATGTAAACGAAAACGATATGCTAAGTATTGATGCTCGCAGGGATACCAAGACGTATCCTTGCGGCCGCGAGAAGACACTTCCATCTGTTAAATGGGAAAGCGGATGCGTCTTCGTCGATGACTTGCCGCACGTTCAATCCGGCCTGCCTGTTGTGATGTACATCTGACAGCTATCCCGGCCCCAGACGCAATACGCRCCAAATACCCTTTTGCGCAGTGCCTAGCATGGTGCCGGCCCGAACCTTGGTCCAGCGCTTACGCGACAAACCTCGAGCGTCCCACCGGGAAAATCACCGGGRCCATGATGGTCGGAAATCCTGAGTCAGTCCATCTCTTGAAACGTGAAAGGAGCAAAACCAGTTCGGCACGCGCGCCATGCCGCAAAAGTCGCGCGAACCCAGGATGGCCCTGAGGGGCCGGGTCCGGGGAGTCTCTTGCAATCTGTTTGTCCAAAAGGAGAACGACATGAAGTTCCGTCCATTGCATGACCGCGTACTCGTCCGTCRCATCGAGGCCGGCGAAAAGACGGCCGGCGGCATCATCATCCCCGACACGGCCAAGGAAAAGCCGCAGGAAGGTGAAGTCATCGCCGTCGGCCCAGGCGCTCGCGATGAGAGCGGCAAGCTCACCCCCCTCGACGTGAAGGTYGACGACCGCATCCTGTTCGGCAAGTGGTCCGGCACCGACATCAAGCTCGACGGCGAAGACCTGCTCATCATGAAGGAAAGCGACATCTTGGGTGTGATCGAGGTTCCGGCCTCAGCCAGGCAAGCCGCGTGACCGAAACTGACCGACACAAACAGTCGACAAGAACTGCCTATTCACAGGAGTGAACCAATGGCTGCAAAGGAAGTGAAATTTCATTCTGATGCCCGCGAGCGAATGCTGCGCGGCGTCGACATTCTCGCCAATGCGGTGAAAGTGACGCTCGGTCCGAAGGGCCGCAACGTCGTCATCRACAAGTCGTTCGGCGCCCCGCGCATCACCAAGGACGGCGTCACCGTCGCCAAGGAGATCGAGCTCGAGGACAAATTCGAGAACATGGGCGCGCAGATGGTGCGCGAGGTCGCGTCCAAGACCAGCGACATCGCCGGCGAYGGCACCACCACCGCCACGGTGCTGGCGCAGTCGATCGTGACCGAGGGYGCCAAGGCAGTCGCGGCCGGCATGAACCCGATGGATTTGAAGCGCGGCATCGACAAGGCGGTGGATGCGGTGGTCGCCGAACTCAAGACCAACGCCCGCAAGATCACCAGAAACGACGAGATCGCCCAGGTCGGCACCATCTCGGCCAATGGCGATGCCGAGATCGGCCGCTTCCTGGCCGAGGCCATGGAAAAGGTCGGCAACGAAGGCGTCATCACCGTCGAGGAAGCCAAGACGGCCGAGACCGAGCTCGAAATCGTCGAAGGCATGCAGTTCGACCGCGGGTATCTCTCACCCTACTTCATCACCAACCAGGACAGGATGCGCGTCGAGCTCGAAGAGCCCTATGTGCTGATCCACGAGAAGAAGCTTTCCAACCTGCAGGCGCTGCTGCCGGTTCTGGAGGCCGTGGTCCAGTCGGGCAAGCCGCTGCTGATCATCGCCGAGGACGTCGAGGGCGAGGCTTTGGCCACGCTGGTGGTCAACAAGCTGCGCGGCGGGCTGAAGGTCGCCGCCGTCAAGGCTCCGGGCTTCGGCGACCGCCGCAAGGCCATGCTGGAGGACATCGCCATCCTCACCGGCGGCACGGYCATCAGCGAGGATCTCGGCATCAAGCTGGAGAATGTTACGCTGGAAATGCTCGGCCGCGCTCGCAAGGTGGAGATAGAGAAGGAAAACACCACCATTGTCGACGGTGCCGGCCATAAGGACGAAATCAACGGCCGCGTTGCTCAAATTAGGGCGCAGATCGAGGACACCACCTCCGACTATGACCGCGAGAAGCTGCAGGAGCGCCTGGCCAAACTCGCCGGCGGCGTCGCGGTGATCCGTGTCGGAGGATCGACCGAAGTCGAGGTCAAGGAGCGTAAGGACCGCGTCGACGACGCGCTGCACGCCACTCGCGCGGCGGTCGAGGAAGGTGTCTTGCCGGGTGGCGGCGTGGCACTACTCAGGGCAGCAAGGGCGCTCGACCATGTCGTTCTCGACAACCCCGACCAGAGGACCGGTGTCGAGATCGTGCGGCGCGCCATCGAAGCTCCCGCTCGCCAAATCGCCGAAAACAGCGGGGCGGAAGGCTCCATTATCGTGGGCAGGGTTCGCGAGAAGCCTGAGTTCGGCTATGGCTGGAACGCCCAGACCGGCGAGTATGGCGACCTCTTCGGCCAAGGCGTGATCGATCCCGCCAAGGTCGTTCGCACGGCGCTGCAGGACGCCGCTTCCGTAGCCGGCCTGCTCGTCACCACCGAGGCGATGGTGGCCGAGAAGCCGAAGAAGGAAATTCCCGCCCCGCCGATGCCAGGCGGYGGCGGCATGGATTTCTGACGAGGCCCACTTTCTTTCTTATCGTGGGAGAGGGCGACCTACCTTACCAATGGTCCATTCGCCCTCYTCCAGGCGTCGATTCCACCCTCGATATGGCAGGCTGATGCGAGGCCCTGATCCTGGGTGGCCTGCACCGCCATGGCAGAACGCTCGCCGAAGGCGCAGTAAAGCACAAGCCGCTTGCCGGTCGAACGGACGAGCTCGTGCAACACGCCGCCGGGAGCGATGTTTTCTTGCAGCCTCGGGTAAGGCACATGCAGCGACCCCGGAATAATGCCCTGGCGTTCGCGCTCGCAGCGCTCGCGCAGGTCGATCAGCGCGACATCCGGCTTGCCTGCCAATAACAAGGCTTCGTTGGCATTGGTCGCCMAGCCGCGCCGCGCGATCTCGTCCTGGTGAAGCCCGACCTTCATGTTGGCCGCCACGGCGACATCCATCATCTTCGGATTGGCGAGCTTCAAATTATTCATGATCTCGACATATTCGTCGACTGACTTCACCTGCAGGCGCGGGTTGAAGGCCTTCTCCTCGCCTATGGTCGAGACGGTATCGCCCTTGTAGTCATGCGCCGGGTAGACCAGCGTGGGGTCCGGCAGCTTGAGCAGGCGGCTGAAGATCGACTCGTACTGGTGGCGCGCATCGCCATTCGGGAAGTCGGTGCGGCCGGTGCCGCGGATCAGCAGTGTGTCGCCGGTGAACACCCGGTCGGGTAGGACGAAACTGTAGGAATCATCGGTGTGGCCGGGCGTGTAGACGACGTCGAGCACCAGCCCCTCGATGGTCAGCCTGGTCGCCGTCGGCAAGCCGCATCGATACCACGTCGGCCTTGGTCTGCTCGCCCATCACCGATGCATCGCGTTTTGTCGCGCTGCACRCCAAGGCCGGTGATGTGGTCGGCATGGAGATGCGTGTCCACCGCCTTGACCAGCCTCAGGTCGAGCTCACGCACGAGCTGGAATAGAATTCAACGCAGGGCGGCCGAGCCGGAAGGGCGCGTTGGATAACGCCAACAATGACGATGGCCAAGTGGGGAAGGCCGGCGGGGGGGCAGCGCCCTAGGCATGCRCATGAAGTTTCATTTAACTTCAAGGATGGTGTCCGGCTGGTTTTCATCTCTTCCAGCGATGAACTGCGCCACAGCCTTGACCTGAAGAGAACGGGCCTGCTGAGTTTGTCGGGTTCCGCGGGGCGTTGGCGCCCGGCGCTCACGGTGCGGCCGGCTCGAGGGCGCCGGCGAGACGGCGGAACAAATCGGCCTCGGGACAAGCGGYGGCCAGGGCCAGACGGATGCGCGAGACAGTTTCGGTGACGCGGGCGAGGCTGAGCCGCAAAGGCGAACACGGCATTGGAGAGCTGATGGGACTTCGGCACCGCGTCGCGCAGGGCGAGCATCAGCCAGAATGCGGYGGTGTGCAGGACGAGGCGAACCTGATTAGCGCTCGGCGAGCGGCAGGAGGTGCGGTCGGAGGCAAGCTGGCTCTTGTGCATCTTGATCCGGTTCTATGCCGGGCCGCGGGCGCAGTGCCGCCACTGGCCGTCCGGTCGGGTGCAGTAGACCTTGAGCGACGTCACCCCGTCGGAATGACCAAACACCAGCGCGATCGTCCCCACGTAAGCCGCAAATCCAGTTCACTCGCATCGATCCTGCTCGATGCGAGGTCGGGATAAATATTGGTCCCGGGTCATTTCATAGTATCGGCATAGCTTTCCTTCATACAATCGGTCTCCTCTATAACGCAACCCTATCTTCTTGGCCGCGCTCTCGGCTCGGGCGTTGCCTTGCTCAATAAACCCAATGATCTTTTCTTTCGTCGAGTTATGCAATGCATGCGCAATTGTGAAGTGCGCAGCCTCCGGTCCCAGACCCCGTCCCACCTTATCTTGAAAAAATACCCAGGCAAATTCGAGATCACCAGTGTCCTGGTAGTCGCAGAGGCCACAGCGCCCGATAAAAACCGGATCACCATCGAGCTTTTCATAGACCATCCAGTAGCCAAATCCGTTCTTGCGCCACTGCGCCAATAACCAGCCGAGCCACTTGTGCACCGCTTCGGCCGTCTGCGGCACATTTCTGTAGTTTAACTTCTGAACCAGCGGATCGTTGTGCAGCTTGATCAATTCCGCTTCATGTTCGGGTCGCGCAGAAGTGAGGATCAAACGTTCGGTCTGACATATAGTCATCGCTATTCTCCCTGGCCATACTATCGAACGAACGGGCCTGATTGGTTCAAGGAGAGGGCTGCTGGAAACCCATCTCGTTTTGATCTGCCGAGCCGAGTGACGGGACGAATGGACCCATGAAGGTGAACCGTTGACCCCAACAACCAACGGTAGGATGAGCATCGCGATCGCTAGCGGGAAACTTCAACCTGCAGCCGCCTACCATTGGAAACCACCTGCTAGTAGACGCCGTCTTAACCTTAGATTGTTGCATCAAGATCCGCCATGCGAGATAGTATCGGGTGCCTGCGAGTCGGAAGTGGCCACTTTGTCGAAACGTTGTAAAAGCGACACTGCGTATCTCTGGTTTTCCCCGGTCCAGTGCTGCACCGGTGCCAATCCATACTTAGCGAACATTCCATGAAAGTGCGGAAGATGCACTTTTCGCATGATTTCCGTCCGAATCAGCTCGCCTTCCTTTAGATGAAAGGAAAATTTCAGTTTTTCAAGATTGATAAACTGGTCCTGCATCGCCTCTAGATGGCCCTCCATGCGATGCAGGCGCTTATTATGAAATGCGATATGTCGAAACTTCAATAGATCGAAGTCTCCACCAAATCGCCAATTTAGGTGCCGAAGAACACACAGGTTTGCTAAAACTGCGCTCTGATTGTTATAGGCTGCCTCCAAGGTACCGGATTCCTTCTCTAAATCTATACCGAATAAGAAATAGTCGCCGTCCTGTAAACAGGCCTGGACCGACCMGAGGAGGTCATGCAATTCATCATCATACAAATTTCCGATCGAGGCCCCGAGAGAGATCAAAAGTTTTGGACCGGTGAGGGCGGCAGCTTGTTCCAGGCCGGTCTTGTAGGTTCCGAGGATCCCTGTGAAGTGCACATCCGTTGTCGCTGATAAAATGTTTTCAAATGCCCTCTCCAACATAGAGCGATTGATGTCGATGGCAGCGTAAGAAATTGGACCGAAGGCCTCCGCGTAAGCGTCCATCAGTAGGGTGGTCTTCTCCGCATTTCCAGATCCTAACTCGACAAGAGCAACATGGCCTGTGATATCCGCGATTGTCCTTGCATGCGTATGAAGTATGCTCCGCTCATCACGAGACAAATAATATGAGTCCTCCCGACAGAGGCGGTCGTAGAGCGCAAATCCGATATCATCATAGTAGTACATGGAACTTATGAAGCGCGGTGTTTCAGATAACGACGATACCAACACGTCGCCACGAAACATCGTTGCCTCTGAGACATCGGCGCCAACGATCTCATACCGATTGACTTTGGTGGGGTCGGGTTCGTCTGGAAGTGTGCGGAGCATGGATATAAACCCTCAAAAAATTGTGGCGCTCGAGATGCTGCTCTAGAAGGACCTGCCTATGTCAATACTCGTCCTTCAAAAGCTGTGCCAATACCACAGAGCGATTTTTTGCGGCGGGTCATCCATGTTATTCAATGGCTTAAGCTAACTATATCATAAGGATGGTCGGGCGCTACTGTGTCGCGACCTCGACAAAGWCGACAATAGGCGGTCGACTTTATGATGTTCTCAATTTGCTGATGGGGCGTCCAATCGCAGAGATAGCGGTGYAATCCCGCCAGTGGGGCTCACGGGCTTGTCGGCCGGTGAGCGCGCGCTTTTTGGAACGAGGGCGTTGATCCGCGTATTGGACAGATCTATTAAGTGAAAACGTTACATGGAGTTTTCAGATGTTGAACATTTGTAATTCTCGCGTAAGCATAATGCAAATAAAAATAACGGGAATGCGAGAGATTAATATGTTAAAGGCCTTCTGCGACGCGGCGAAGATGCGCGTCGTTACGGGCAATGGATAAAGATAATGTTGATACAGAATCACCCCAACTCCCTAGTCGTTTTTGAAAATCTCGAGTCGAACGTCCGATCGTATTCGCGATCATTTCCTGTAGTGTTCAGGAAAGCTGCCGGGGCTATTCTGGAGGACGAGGAGGGTCGGGAATTTGTCGACTTTCTCTCGGGAGCGGGAACTCTTAACTACGGCCACAACGATCCCGACTTCCTAAATGATGCCATTAAATACCTGAAATCCGGAGGAATCGTTCACGGCTTGGACATGGCTACCTCAGCCAAAAGAGAGTTTATGGAGTGTTTTGACGACATTATATTGCGCCCCCGTGGTCTGGCCTATAGATTTCAATTTCCAGGACCTACTGGCGCCAACGCCGTAGAAGCCGCTTTGAAGCTCGCACGCAAGGTCACTGGACGGAACAGTATAATTTCCTTTACCAACGGCTTTCATGGGGTAAGTTTGGGCGCCCTTTCGGTAACGGGTAACCGGTATTACAGAGATGTAAGCGGCCTTCCTCCAGCTGGCGTAGTATTCATGCCTTATGACGGCTATTGGGGAACCGATAWCGACACATCKGRCTATCTAGATAGAGTGCTCGCTGATGCAAGCAGTGGCGTCGATCTGCCCGCAGCCGTTATTTTGGAGACAGTCCAAGGTGAGGGCGGCATACGTCCTGCTAGTAGAGGTTGGCTTGAGTCGATCGAGCAACTTTGCAGAAAATACGACATCCTTCTGATTATTGACGACATTCAGGCAGGTTGCGGACGAACAGGCGGGTTCTTCAGCTTCGAGTTTGCTGAATTGAGGCCAGACATGGTTTTGTTGTCCAAGTCGCTTAGCGGCTGCGGGTTGCCGCTCTCTCTTTTGCTCCTCAAGCCTGAACTAGATGCTTGGCGGCCGGGCGAACACAATGGAACTTTCAGAGGCAACAACCTTGCGCTGGTAATGGCAACCGCCGCCCTTCAAAAGCATTGGATAAATGAAAAGCTGTCCAACGATGTAACGGAAAGAGCGCGCATCCTGAGCGACCGCCTGCGGGATTTGGCTCAAAGCACCGAAGATCACAACTTTTCCGTGCGTGGACGGGGCATGATGTTAGGGCTTGATTGCCACGCCGGGAAACTTGCCGAGAAGATCGCCCGCAGCGCCTTTGAAGGTGGCCTTGTGGTAGAACGATGCGGCGCAGAGGACGAGGTTATCAAACTGCTCCCCCCGTTAACCATCGATAAACAGGCGCTTCAACGGGGTCTGGACATTCTGGATGCGTCTGTGCGCTCAAACGCTTAGCTCTGCCTTGTCTCGGGAGCGCAGAGCTTTCATTTCCAAGGCCGTGGTCCATCCCCCGGGTTCGCCATACGACTCGGAAACTTTTCTTGACATCATATTTCGGAAGCTGCATCATACCTGTATACAGGTCACGTGCTCCTTACTGTCTTAAGCGGAGCCGTCGGCGCCTTGTTTCTCGCGATCTGCGTCAGAAGGCGTCTGCCAGGCCAAGTGGAGAGGAATAGGCGCCTAATGAAAATCAATCGCATATCGGTCTACGAAGTCGTAGCGCCGTTTCCTCAGGGCTACAGCCTATCGCGAGGCAGGACTTGGACGTCCTTTGACAACACGATGGTTAAAATCGAGACCGATGCAGGCCTCGTGGGGTGGGGTGAAGTCCAGACGGTCGGGGCAAATTACTTGCCCGCGTTTGGTAAGGGTGCGGTTGCTGCGATCGGTGTGCTTGCTCCGCATTTGATTGGCGAGACCCCCCTTCAGCTCGATCGCATCAATCATCTAATGGATAACACTCTCTATGGCCACCCATATGCCAAGTCGCCACTCGATATGGCTTGCTGGGACATTCTCGGTAGGGCCACAGGAATGCCACTTTGCGAGCTCTTGGGCGGAAGGTTCGATGGAGGCCTTGACCTGATGGCCTGTCCGTATTTCGGGTCACAGGAAGAAATGTTGGCTCTGACAGAAGAGCTTCGGGCGCAGGGTTATCGGCGGCTTTCCGTGAAACTGGGTGGCGACGTAGCCGAGGACGTCGCCAGACTGCGTGGCATCCTCACACTGGCCAAGCCGGGCGAAGAGTATTATGCGGATTGCAATCGCGGTTGGACGCGTGATCAAGCACTTCGTGTGCTTCGCCAGATCCGAGATCTTGATGTCTACATCGAGCAGYCGTGCGCGACGTATGAAGAATGCCTCGCGGTCAGGCAGCGGACGGACCATCCGATAATTCTCGACGAGATTGTTGATTCACCCGAAATGGTGATGAGGATCATCTGYGACGACGCCGCCGATCTGCTGAACATAAAGATTTCTCGCGTCGGGGGCCTGACGAAGGCGCGTCGCGCCCGTGATATGTGCGTTACCGCACGACTGCCCATGAGCCTCCAGGATGTCGGTGGAGGTGGTATTGTCCAAGCTGCGATCTTCCATTTTGCACAGTCAGTGCCTCAGGAGCTTCGACACTCGGTGTTCGATCCATTGAGCGTGAATTTCGAACCACTAACCGATGCGCCTATTTTGATCGAACGCGGAGCGACCGTAACGGCGTCGGACAAGCCGGGCCTCGGCCAGGAGGTCTTGGAAGACCGCCTCGGGGATCCGGTTGCTGTGTACGGTACGACGTAGGAAAGCGGCTATCGCGCTGGCACATGACGTTCAGGGTCCGACCAGCGCATTCTCAAAACTGCGAATAACAGTGGGACATTGTGATGCCTGCATTCACAACGGAAGAATATCGCGCTCGGGTCGCCGGCCTTCGACGCAAAATGGCAGCGCGTGGAATGGATGCGCTACTTGTCCTTGAAGAAGCCAACTTAAACTACCTGACCGGTTATGCGGGCTATTCAGCCTATGTGCCRCAGGCCGCTCTGGTTCTGCAGGATGATGAGGATCCCTGGCTCATAATGCGGGAGTTGGATATTCACGGTGCCTCTGTCGAGACATACCTGCCAGAATCGCGAATTCTCAGCTATGCGGAAAAGTTCATCGGATCGAAGACACTGTCCGCATGGCAGCCTATTGGGGAGTATGTCCGAGAACGTGTCAAATCCAACCGCATCGGGCTTGAGATTTCGGGGGTGATGACCCGAACGCTGGGCGTGAAAGAATATGCTGTTCTAAGCAAGACCTTGGGCGTGGATGAGTTCATCGATGYGGACGGATTGGTCTCGAGCTTGAAGGCGATCAAATCGCCAGCTGAAATAAAATATATGGAGCAGGCTGKCAAAATCGCTGACCGGGCGATGCTGGAGGCTAAGAAACACATCGCGGTAGGAGTCCGCGAATGTGATGTCGCGGCAGCAGTTCAGCATGCGCTTACAAGCGGAACGCCTGAGATACCAGGCGGCCATGGTCCCATCTCAATGCCGAACATGGCCATCGGCTGGCCRGCAAATATGTGCCACAGCAAATGGGGCGATGGCGCCTATAAGATGAACACCCAAACCAATTTCGAGATGGGCGCCTTCCGTCATCGGTACGTCGCTGYTGTGTCTCGCAGCATCTTTCTAGGTGAGCCTACAGCTCGATCGCGCCACGTCCATCAAGCGTGTTTTGACGGATGGCACGCTGCATTTGAAACATTGCGGCCGGGTGTAAGAAGCACAGATGTAGAGCAAGCTTTTCGACGCGCCTTCGGACCCTATGGTGTCCGTAAAGAGTCCCGGATGGGTTACTCAATAGGGCTCGACTGGGTGGACGGCGGACCGAGCTTTCTTGAAGGCGATGAGACCGAAATCCAGKAGAATATGACCTTCCATATGCTGATTGGGATTTGGGAGAAAACGGATGGCTATATCTTCAGCGAGACAGTCCATGTGGGCAAGGACGGCGGGAGATCGTTCAGTAGCCTCTCGCGAGACATGTTCGTCAATCGGTAAACATACGGTGGATCGATGGCCCCGCAAGAACTGCCATAGGAAACCAGAGACGAACCGCTGTTGACGAGCGCGTCTACAGAGCCGAAGTCATCCTTGGCCATCTTGATGCTTCCGGTAGCAATCGACATGTCTGCCGGGAAATAGATGATTGTTCACTGCGGGTGCAAAGCCTACCCAAATGGGCGAGACCGGTAGACATTTGCGGGGGAGGCTTGCGTCTTTTGGCCTCAGGGAAGGGCGCCCGCACCAGGATATTTTCGAATGCTCGGATTGGAGCAGTCTCGGCTGGTGCAAGCCGGAGGATACATTGTCTCATCTCGTGGCGGATGGCCACGGGATGGGTAGTGGATATGGATCAGTCGCTTCTGATTTTGATGCAGGTTAAGCAGTGTTGCCATTTAGGAAACATGCCTGGTTACATTGTCATGTGTTGGTGCAGCTAGCGTGCTCCGCGAGGGGTTCCGTGCACAGGGGAGGATTCAAATGAAGATGATAATAACGGGTTTTGTGGCGGGCATTGCGCTTTTCGGGATGGCTAACTCGTCATCAGCAGCCGGTCCACTGAAAGACCGCATCGCTTCGGGCCAGCCTATTCGTATCGGGTACTCCAATGAAGTGCCATCGGCGTATACGGCGGAGGACGGAAAGCCTACGGGCTGGGTTAACGACATCACGCTCGCTGTCCTCAAAAAGATGGGCTATGCAAAGATCGAGCCGGTCGAGACAGAGTGGGGCGGCCTCATACCCGGTTTGAATGCGGGGCGCTTCGACATCATTACCGGGGGCATGTTCATCCTGGCGTCGCGCTGCTCGAACGTCGCGTTCTCCGAGCCGATCTATCGGATGGGAGACGCTTTCCTCGTTCCCGTGGGTAACCCGAAACGGCTCCTCAATTATGAAAACATTCGTGACGCCGGCGCCATCATGGTCACTGGAGCTGGCTATGCCAACATTGCGAACGCAAAGGCTTCAGGCGTGGACGCGACGAAAATCATGGAGGTGCCAGGACCCACCGAAATTCTTGCTGCCATGCAGGCCGAGCGTGCAGATGTCGGGGCAGGTACTCCGGTTATGGTGAAAAAACTGGCCGATAGCAGCGGCGGCAAGCTTGAGGCAACCAATTCCGCGGCGATGCCGAAAAACACGTTCAATTGGGGCGCCCTCGCCTTCACTAAGGCGGATCAGGATTTCGTAGACGAGTTCAATAAGGCACTGAAGGAATATGTGGGCTCGGAGGAGATGCTGACCGCGGTCGCAAAATACGGCTACAACAAGGACTGGCTGCCCGGCGATGCAAAGACCGAATGGATCTGCGCGAACCGATAGATCATAGGGTGGCGGGCCGAGCTTCGCTGGCCCTATATCTGCAGGTTCGTATTTTCTCCAAACTGGGCAAAGACCACGGCATGTCCTATTTCGAATTCATCGCGAAATATGGGGACAGGATTCTTAGCGGCACCTTGGTTTCCATGATGCTGACCATCCTGGCTGYGATCTTGGCGATCGCGATCGCGGTCGCGGCCGGGCTGATGCGAATGTCACCAAATCCGCTGGTCCGCGGAATCGCCACCCTCTACATAGAAATATTCCGCGGCACCTCGCTGCTTGTCCAGCTCTATTGGATCTTCTTTGTGCTGCCGCTCTTCGGTATTACGCTCGAAAAATTTACCGCCGGATTCATCGCCGTCGGCATGAATCTCGGCGCCTATGGGTCAGAGGTGGTGCGCGGCGCGATCCTTTCTGTACCGCGTGGCCAATGGGAAGCTGCGCTTGCGCTCAACATGTCTTCGGGCAAGCGCATGCTACGCGTTATTCTGCCGCAAGCCTTACTAATAATGCTGCCGCCTTGGGGCAATCTGCTGATCGAGCTCCTAAAAGGCACTGCCTTGGTCGCGCTCATCGCCGTCGCCGATTTGACGTTTCAGGCCAAGCAAATCAACGCTACGACCTACCTGTCAGCGCAGAGTTTCGGTACCGCGCTCATCGTCTACTATATTGTCGCTCGCTTCGTCATCACTCCCTCCATGCGATGGTTGGAAGGTTACATGAAGCGTAAGATGGGCAGGGCGTGACACTGTTGAACTGGCGATGGGATTTTACCTGGGAAATTCTGCCCCGCTTGCTGCTGGCCACCGGTAAGACCCTCATTGCGGCCGGGCTGGGCTATGCCATCGCCATCGTCCTCGGTCTTGTGTTAGCGCTGGCACAGCGAACCCCTTACCGGGCGTTGACGATGATCGTGCGAGAAATTGTGGAGTTTATCCGCTCGACGCCACTCGTACTGCAGGTCTTCTTCGTCTTCTATGTGGCGCCACAATTCGGGGTGAGGCTTTCACCTTGGATGGCCGGCATGATTGCCATTGGYCTGCATTACGCATCTTACCTTTCAGAGGTCTATCGCGGCGGGCTAGACAGCGTGCCAAAAGGCCAGTGGGAGGCGGCAATCTCGCTCAACCTGTCGACCTCGCGAACCTATTTTCGAGTCATAGTTCCGCAAGCACTGCCTCCCTCCTTTGCCGGCATGGGAAACTATTTGGTCGGTATCTTCAAGGACACGCCAATCCTGTCGGTAATCGGAGTGGCCGAACTTATGCACGCAGCGAACTCCGTCGGCGCTGAGACTTATCGGTTCCTCGAACCATACACGCTGGTCGGGATCATCTTTTTGGGCATTTCACTGCCCGCTGCCGGCGGCTTTCGCGTGTTCGAGAGCTGGATGCGCAGAAAGCTGGGGATGAGCTGATGACCACCGAAGATCTGTTGACCTTTCCGCTCGCGCTCCAAGGCGACCACGTGCCGATGGTGAGTTTTCGGCAGGTTTCCAAATCCTACGGTAGTCTGACGGTCCTGGATTCCTTGGACCTCGATGTCGCCGAAGGCGAAATGGTCACGATCATTGGGCCGTCCGGCTCAGGAAAAACGACCGTCCTGAGAATGCTGATGACGCTGGAGACTATCGATGGAGGGGTCATCTACATCGACGGYCGGCCGCTGACCCACATGCCCAAAGGCATCGGACTTGTCGCCGCTAACAGCCGCCACCTGCRCAAGATGCGCTCGAACATCGGGATGTGCTTTCAGCATTTCAATCTCTTTCCGCACATGACTGCTCTGGAAAACTGCATGGAAGGTCCGGTGAACGTACTCGGCTTGTCCAAAAAGGAGGYGCGTGAGCGCTCGGAGCAACTGCTAGCGATGGTGGGCATGGTCGACAAGCGCCACCAGCATCCTTCCTGCCTCTCTGGTGGTCAGCAGCAGCGCGTGGCAATCGCGCGCGCGCTCGCCATGCGGCCGAAGGTGATGCTGTTCGACGAGGTAACCTCAGCTCTCGACCCGGAGGTGATCGGCGAGGTCACGAACGTGATCCGTAAGCTCGTGGCAGAGCACAATCTCACAATGCTCATAGTCACCCATCAGATGGGTTTTGCCAAGGRCATCTCCGACCGCGTATGCTTCTTCTATGGTGGGCGGATCGAGGAGCAGGGCACGCCCGAAGAGCTATTCGGCAATCCGAAGCGGGAGCGTACGCAGCAGTTCCTGYGGGCGGTAAAGGAGGCGGTTTGAAGCCCGTAGAGTGGGTACCGTTTCCTTGTCACGGTTTTCTCACATGCGGCTGTCTGCGCAATCCCGGCGCCGCCGAACGCATTCGGCGCCCACCCTGATACAGCTAACCTCTAGTAGCTCTTTCAGATAGGAAGCCATTATGTCACGCAAGAAGACCGCTGTTGTCACCGGATCGAACTCAGGGATCGGCCTTGCAATCGCCAAAGCGTTCGCCGCAGAACGATGGAGAGTGGTTGTGAACTCTTTTTGCGACGCCCCGCACGATCACGCGATCGCTGAGAGCATCGCGAAGGAGCATGCTGCGGAGGTGTGGCGACGGCAGCAGAGAGATTTGGGTCGGTGGATGTACTCGTGAACAATGCTGGCATCCAACACGTCGCGCCGGTTGAAGAGTTTCCCGCCTGAGATGTGGGATGCGGTCATCGCGACCAACCTGAGCGCAGCGTTCCACACCACCTCGGCGGCAATCCCGCTGATGAGAAAGCACGGCTGGGGCCGTATTGTGAACATCGCGTCCGCACACGRCTTAGTCGCCTCGCCGTTTAAGTCGGCGTATGTCGCGGCGAAGCATGGCGTTTTGGGGATGACGAAGACAGTGGCTCTCGAAATTGCGACAGCAGGTATTACTTGCAATGCCATTTGCCCGGCTTATGTGTTGACTTCCTTGATCGAGGCTCAGATCCCAGATCAAATGAAAGGTCACAACATGGATCGCGAGGCTGTGATCCGCGAGGTGATGCTCAGAAAGCAACCGACGAAGCAGTTTATCACCGTAGATCAGGTGGCGGCAGCCACACTGTTCCTTTGTTCAGACGCCGGCGCTCTTTCGATCGACGGCGGATGGACTGCCGAGTGATCGTTTGACCTCGCCGCTCCCGCTGCTGGTTGCGCTAACGGAGCGATCTGYCGCAAAACCTCTGACCAGGCGTTCCAGCCACTCGCGAGGCAGCTGTTTCGCTATGCCACTGTTGCCCTGCTCGGCCGCGGGATCGCTCGGCCCAGCCCGGAGTTAGTCGCTTGAGATATAGCGGCTAACCTTCTTCAGCATCAAGCGCAGGTACGTCGCCCTCACTTTGCCAAACGTGCCGACGTCACTTGAGGCAAGCGCGTCTGATAAGCCTTTCAGTTCTTCCAAGGTTTCCCCTATCACGCCGTCCCAATCGAGATTCGGCAAGAAACTGCACCAGATCCGGGCGACTTGATAGTAGAGCAGGTCCGTCATCTCGCGCGCCGGCTTGCTCCCGATCAGATCGCAGATCAATGCTTCCAAGTCGTTGGAGAGGTTCGCATAGCCATCGATGTTCTTCTTTTCGCGCAGGTCCCTGGCTCTCTCAATCATTTCATCAAGCTTCTTGCGATGCCTGTCCGTGACCCAGTTAGGGGATAACGATCCCATGGTCTCTGCAAGAAGGATCCGCAGATCATAAATGTCTTTGAATGTCTTCATGTCGATGTCGGTGACGCGCGTGCCGACCCCGTTCCGGATCTCAACAAGCCCTTCATAACTGAGCTGCTGGAGAACCCGCCGCAGTGGCGTCCGACTGACACCGAACTCGTTCGCCAGTTGCATCTCATTGATCATCATACCGGGCGGATAGTGCAGCATGCCGATTCGCTGCCGAATGCTCTCATACATATATCGCAGGCGTTGATCGGCACTTGGTTTATCAGGTTTATTCATCGCTTCCATTAACTCCGTCTTTCTCTGGTATCGTCCGCGTGCACGCAACCCCGCACCGCAATCTGCCTTGACACATCCCTCCAAGCTGCATTATAGCTGTATATAGATTGCGCTGCGCTAGTTCAAAAACAAAAATACGCAGGCAGCCTGGGGAACCGCAAGGGCGGACTGTTGGATCGCCAGATAGGGAGGAATCAAATGTCGAAATTCTCAAGACGGGACTTTATCAAGACCGGCGTCGCTGGCGGCGCGGCGCTAGCAGTCACACAACTGCCAGCACCGTTTGTTGGAAAGGCGCGTGCCGCCGACACGCTTTCCGTTGTCGAGTGGGGACCGCCGGTTATCAGCCACTCGAAGGCGATTGCGGCAGAATGGGGTAAGGCTTCCGTCGACTGGACGCTGCATGCTGGCGGAGGCGCTACCATCCTGCCAAAGATCAAGGCAGCATGGCCTAATCCGCCTTATGATCTAGTCGACAACTGGAGCCCTGTTTTCCTTTCGATGATCCGTGAAGACTGGTTGGAGACGGTCACCCTCAAAGACTGCCCCAACCTGGCGGACGTTCCCGAAAAGCTGATCCCCAAGGACGCAAACGGTAACTGGAAAGCTATTCCTCGCGGATCGAGTGGTGGGTTTTTCCTCTCCACGGAAAAATGCCCCATTGAAATCAAGTCCATCCAGGATTTGTTGAAGCCGGAGTTGAAAGGGCAGATTCTCTGGCCTAATCCCTCGCTATTCACGAACATGCAGGTCGTGTTCCTGGCGATGGCCAGAGGTGGCGACCAGTTCAATCTGGAGCCCGGATGGGAGTTCCTCAAGGAACTCGCGAAGTCCGGCAATATCGGTCGTGTGTCGGCGACCACTGCGGACATCATCACCTCGCTCGATACCGGTGAAACGACGGTGACTTTCGCCGACCAAGGGCTATACTCAGCGATCAAGGGGGTGAAAGCATTCCCGTTGACCAAGACGAACAAGGACCTAAAAACCTTCATGTACGTGTCTGGTTGGGTAGTCCTAAAGAGTTCGAAGAACAAAAAGCTGGCGTTTGACTTGGCGAATTACATGATCAGTAAGGATGCGAGCGAGCGCTATTCCAAGGAAGTCGGCGAAGTGCCTGTCAACAAGAAGGCCGAGACCAAATCCCTAGATCACCTTCGTTTCTCTCCTGAGGAGGTCGAGGAATTCGTCGTTGTCCCAGACTTCGACCACCTCGGCAAGGAACTTGATAGCTGGAACAAGCGCTGGGAGCAGGAGATTGTTCCGCTTCTGTAACATCGCACCGAGAATATGTTGAGCTATCGAGCTGGGCCGGGCGTAGATTGYGCCCGGCGTGCTTGTTGTGTTTTTCCTTCTGGAACCGCCAATGTCGACGACAAAACGAACCGTGCTGCTGCTGTTGCCCGGATTCGCACTTTTTCTGGCCTTTCTCGCCTTGCCGCTCGCCAACGTTGTCGACGAGAGCTTCCGGTTCTTCGAGCCTGGCCGGATCGGTTCCGCCAAAGATGCCCCCTACACTCTGCTTAACTACGCTGAAATCTTGGAGCCAGCCTATCTTAGGTATTTTGCAGAGACATTCAGGTTCGGCGTCCTATCTTCACTTATCGCCATAGTGGTATCCTTCCCGATCGCTTACTCAGTGGCAAGGCAACGTTCGCCCTGGTTGCGGAAACTTGCCATCGGCTTCTTCGTTGGGATGATGTTTTTGAGTACGTTAGTGCGCGTCTATGCCCTGYAGCTGACATTCGGTTCAACCGGGTATGCTCACTTCCTAGCAGGCGTACTTAATGTATCACCAAACAGTCGCTTCTATACCGAATTGATTGTCGTTTTTGGTCTTCTTCACTACCTGATACCGATTTCGGTCATTACATTGCTGGGAACTATCCAGAATCTCAACCCGCGGCTGATTGAGGCGTCGCAGGTACTCGGCGCGTCCCGGTTACGATCRCATCTTTCGATCACCTTGCCGCTCTGTGTGCCAGGATTGCTATCGGCATTCCTCATCTGCTTCACGCTATGCCTCAGCGCATTTGTTATCCCGATGGTTCTCGGGAAAGGCAAAGTGCTGTTCGTTTCCAATCTAATATACGCCCGTTTTAGCGAGATTGCGGATTACCCAAGCGGATCCGCCGTCGCGATCACGATGCTTATCATCGCATTGATTGYGATCTACGGGATCACGTGGCTGGTGGCGAAGGGCTTTTCCAATCAAGATCGGKGGCGATCATCGTGAAGCGCTACATCGATAACGCCGCAGATTGGCTAAGCGTCATCAACGTTGCGGTTTTGCTGGTATTTCTCGTTGTACCAATCGTCGTAATGATTGGAATGTCGTTCGATGGGCGCGAATATATGGGTGGATTCCCCCCCTCGCAATTTTCTGTTCGTTGGTATGTGAGTTTCTTCTCGGACGCTTACTACCTGCGCGGCCTCTCGACCAGCCTTCTTCTGGCAGTGATCRCAACGGTGGTCTCGACAACCGCCGGCGTCAGCGCTGCTCTGGCCCTTGATCGCTACAGTGGTCCGGGGAAACAAGCGCTCGAATCGCTCTTTATCTCGCCGCTCGTTGTACCTGCCGTGGTGATCGGCTTCGCGCTCCTGCTGTTTTTCGCTATGATCGGCATCTCTGACGGCTTTACGCGTTTGGTCGGCGGGCACATCATAATCACGTTCCCGTATACAGTCCGCACGACGCTCGCAGGTTTAGTGGGAATCCGGAAGACCCTGACCGAGGCCGCCATGAGCCTTGGCGCCAACGAACGCCAGGCGTTCTGGGATGTTACCTTTCCGCTCGCGCGAACCGGCATTGTTGCGGGCGCRGTCTTTGCCTTCGCCTTCTCCATGGACGACGTAGCCGTCAGTTTATTTCTTACTTCGCCAGACTCGTACACATTGCCGGTCGCGATGGTGAGCATGATGCGGACGAACTTTGATCTGACGATTGCTGCGGCTGCGGTCGTGCTGATGATATTTACCTTCACCCTCATCCTCATCCTGGATTGGACGATCGGCCTCGACCGTTTGATCGGTAAGGGTGTTTTCAGGTCATAGGGAGTCAATCTTTGTAATGCGTGTCCTTGAACTTTCACATGMCACCAAGCGCTACGGAGCCTTCGTTGCTGTCGAAGACGTCTCGTTCACCGTCGAGAAGGGGCAGATTCTATCGCTGCTCGGTCCCAGCGGATGCGGCAAGACAACGACTTTGCRGTTGATTTCCGGGTTTGAGGACGCAAACGAGGGCGCTGTACTGTTCTCCGGTGTCGATATGAAAGGCCGCAGGCCTTACGAACGCAATGTTGGCCTCCTCTTCCAGGACTACGCCTTATTTCCGCATATGACGGTTGCCGAAAMCGTCTCGTACGGGCTGAGGCGGCGGAATTTTGATAAGGGAAAGATACCTGTTCGAGTCGCCGAGATGTTGGCCTTGGTCAAGTTGAAGGGTTTTGACGACCGGCGGCCCAACCAATTAAGTGGCGGTCAGCAACAACGCGTGGCGCTTGCCCGCGCATTGGCTACAAACCCTGAGGTGGTTCTGCTCGACGAACCTCTGTCGGYCCTCGACGCGAAACTCCGTCACGAATTGCGGTTTGAGTTGAAAGCGATTCTCTCCGCGGTGAACGCTACCACCATCGTCGTCACTCATGACCAGGAGGAGGCCATGAGTCTAGGCGATAGCGTCATTGTTATGAGCGCGGGAAAGATCATGCAGCAAGGGGCGCCGACAGAAATCTATGCCGATCCAAAGACGCGTTTCGTCGCCGAGTTCATTGGCCGCTCCAATTGGTTCACGGGGGAACTCCGCAACAGCACGAACGGAGTGGCTGAACTGAAGGCTGCCGGCGGCATTCGAATGTTCGTTCGGATGCCTGAGAGCAGCCCGAACCTGGGTGCGTTTGATGTCTGCGTACGGCCCGAACGCATTCGAATTGGTGCTGATATTCAATCGTCTGGCGACGCTCCGATGAACCAGATGCGCGGCACGATCCGTGATGTAGCGCACCTTGGGGCCGATCTTCATTTGCTGGTCGAAATCCCGGGCGGTCAGCTGCTTACTGTCACTGAGAAGTACATCGGGCAGAGCTTTGAGCGGGCTGGCCAGGAAGTCTCAATAACTTTCTTTCCACAGGACTGCGTCGTGGTGCCAAGCGGATCATAACAAGCTGATCGCCGCAAAAGTGATGAACGATTGACTGGATTCAATGCAATGACCTCTGTGCATGATCGCATTTTCGCCGCAGTTGACCGAAACTTCGAAAACCAGATCCATTTTCTTGAAGAGCTTATCCGCTTTCGCTCGTTACGCACTCAGGAGACTGAAGCGCAGGACTTCATCGAGACCGCGCYGAAAAAGCGGGGCTACGCCGTGAGCCGCTTCCGGACCGACGCGGAAAGAGTTGGAAGCCACCCCGCGTTCTCGCCCGCTACTGTCGATTATAGCGCGAGTTGGAACGTGGTGGGATGCCGGTACGCAGACGATAGGGCCGGCCGGTCGCTGGCTTTTAACTCGCATGTAGACGTCGTCCCGGCGGCAAGCCCACACCGCTGGAGTTGCCCGCCGTTCACGCCAGTGCGCGAGGGAGACTGGTTGTACGGTCGAGGCGCCGGCGATATGAAGGCGGGCCTCGTTGCTTCCATTTTTGCCCTCGACGCTATTTCCGACGCTGGGTTGCAACTCTGYAGTGACGTGCAAATCCAGTCGGTTGTTGAAGAAGAGATCACCGGAAACGGCGCCGCCACCGCCTTCGTCAATGGTTACGTCGCTGACGCGATACTCAGTCCGGAACCAACTGACGAGCAGCTCGTACGGGCAAATGCTGGTGTGATCAAGTTTCGCCTGTCGACAAGGGGTCGTCCGGCTCATCCTCGCGAACCGCAGGCAGGCCAGAGCGCCATCGAGTTGATCATCCGGCTAGTCGGGCATTTGCGGGAGTTGGAGCGCCGATGGATCGAGGAAGGGCGCACGAAGGAGTGGTTCAAGGATCTTCCAAATCCGGTCGCTTTGACGTTCGGAACGATAACCGGCGGAGACTGGATCGCTTCCATTCCTAGCGATTGCTCCGTCGAAGGAAGGATTGGCTTCTATCCTGGTGACGATCCCAGGCATCGCGCCGATCAATTTGAAAACTTCCTTGACGAAATTCGTGCCGCCGATCCTGTGTTGTCAGGTGAGGGGCTCGTCACTCTGGAGTGGATCGGCTGCATGCACGGCGGCTACGAGCTGCCGGAAGGAACAAGTGCGGAGGCCTGCCTCCGCACCGCTCACGCTTTGAATAATGAGAACGCAAACTTAAAGTCCATCGCGATGGCGTGTTACCTAGATGCTGCTGTTTTCGCAGTTCACGGTAAAATTCCGTCCCTTGTTTATGGGCCCATTGCGGAGAATATTCATGGTATTAACGAGCGAGTGAGCCTCTCCTCTATCCGTCGTGTCACCAAGACGATTGCGTTGTTCGCGGCGGAGTGGTGCGGGACGCGCGAGGGGTAAGCTTTGTTGTGACTGGCGCACCGACGTCTTGATCGTCAATGAAGCAAAAAGAGATCTGGAGGGGCTGCGCTCCATTTTTGCTTACTGCGACGCCGAGGAGAATCCTGGCCTAGGCGGGAAGCGGCCGGAAACTCAATTCGGGTGCTRCCAAATCACAGATGTCCGCCATGCRCACCAACGATATCGGTGTGTGAACGCGCCCTGCACGTTCTCGATCTCCAAGCCCTCGAGGAGGGCTCCGAAGTGCTAACAACTGAGGAGTCGCATGAGTCAGTATTCGGTCCTTTCAATCTTGCGCCATGGCTTGACCGGCAACAAGCACTGGCCACGGGCGTGGCGGGACCCTGCGCCGAAACCAAGTTACGACGTGGTCATTGTTGGCGGCGGTGGCCATGGCTTGGCGACAGCCTACTATCTGGCCAAGGAGCATGGGATACGCAACGTGGCCGTCCTCGAAAAAGGGTGGCTCGGCGGCGGCAACACGGGCCGCAACACCACCATTGTCCGTTCCAACTATATGATGCCTGGCAACACTATCTTCTATGAGCGGTCTATGCAGCTATGGGGGAATCTCAGCCAAGAGTTGAACTACAATGTCATGATGTCGCGGCGGGGATACTATTTCGTCTTCCATTCGCCGGGACAGGGGGAGGTTCTGCGGCGCCGCGCCAATGTCATGCGCGCCAATGGTATTGACGCTGAATTCTTGGACCGCGCTGAAACAATGAGGCGGCTACCCATGCTCGACTACTCAGCCACCGCGCGGTTTCCGATTTACGGCTCATTCTCGCAACCCCGAGCTGGCACAGCGCGTCACGACGCGGTCGCGTGGGGGTTCGCACGTGCGGCCGACAAGCAAGGTGTCGATATCATCCAGCAGTGCGAGGTGATGGGCTATATCTGGGACAAGGACAAAATAGTCGGCGTCGAGACAACGCGTGGTCCGATCCGGGCAAACAAAGTGGCGCTGGCAGTTGCCGGTCACACCAGCCATTTGGCGGCGAAGGCCGGGCTTCGTCTGCCCATCGAAACGCATGTTCTTCAGGCGTATGTCACCGAGCCACTGAAGCCACTGGTCRATCATGTGATTATCTATGGGGGCGCGCATTTCTATATCAGTCAATCTGACAAGGGGGGCTTGGTGCTCGGCGGCGATCTCGACGGCTTCAACTCCTATGCTCAGCGTGGCGGTCTGCCTACCGTCGAACACACGCTTCAAAGCGCTAAAGCCCTTATGCCATCGATCTCTCGCTTGCGTCTGCTGCGCCAATGGGCTGGAGCGATGGATATGACGATGGATGGCTCGCCGATCATCGGCAAGATGCCAATCGAGGGGCTCTGGTTGAATGGCGGCTGGTGCTATGGCGGCTTCAAGGCCATACCCGCCTCCGGTTACTGCTTCGCCTGGACGCTCGCGAAGGGCGAGCCCCATCCCGACAATGCTGAATTCACTCTGCAGCGTTTCGAGCGTGGCTACCAAATCGACGAGTCGGGTGCTGGGCCAGACCCGAAGGCTCATTGAGGTTCGATTATGTTGAGAATCCCTTGCCCTGTTTGCGGGTTGCGAGATGAAACCGAATTCACCTACGGCGCCGATGYGACCCTGCGCCGTCCAGATATGGAGGAAACCGATCCTGGGGTCTGGCACGACTACGTATTCATTCGCGACAATCCGCAAGGTCGGCACAAGGAATATTGGCACCATGTCAGCGGGTGCCGGCAATGGATCCTCGTCGAACGCGACACGCTCACGCACGAGATCTTTGGTTCGTCCCTGGTCCGCGAGGTAGCAGCATGACGGCGCGCAGGCTGCTGGGCGGCGGGCGTATAGACCGCTCGCGTCAGATCACCGTCCAATTCGATGGCCGTTCTTTTCTCGCTCATCCCGGTGACACACTGGCTTCGGCTTTGTTGGCGGGTGGTCAGAAGATCCTCGGGCGCAGTTTCAAATATCATCGRCCGCGCGGCCTTGTCGCGGCCGGTGTGGAAGAGACCAACGCCCTTGTCCACCTGCGCGACGGGGAGYGGCATGAGCCCAATGCCCAGGCAACAATGGTGGAAGCCTTCGACGGTCTAAGATCGACTCCACAGAACGCCTGGCCAAGTCTGCAATTCGATTTTKGAGCTATAAACGGGCTGCTGTCCCGCTTCTTCGGAGCGGGCTTTTACTACAAGACTTTTWTCGGCCCCTTCAGCGGAACAAAGTTCTGGATGTTCTGCGAGGGCTTCATTCGCCAGGCGGCCGGCATGGGCCGGGCGACGACGCTCGCTGATCCCGACCAGTATGAGAAGATCAACGCATTCTGTGATGTCCTGATCGTTGGAGCAGGCCCGGCCGGGATTGCTGCGGCTCTCGCGGCCGGTCGCAAGGGCGACAATGTCATATTGGTAGAACAGGACCGTGACCTCGGCGGATCGCTCCTCAGTGAACCGGTGGGTTCGCCCTCCGACGGCTGRCTTGCTCAAGCGCGGGCGGAGCTTGACGATCTGCCCAACATTCGCGTTCTAACCCGCACCACGGCTTTTGGTGCATATGATTGTGAGGTGTTCGGCCTGGTGGAGAGGGTTCAGGACCACGTGCTAGCGCCTGAGCGGGGAAAGCCTAGACAACGCTATTGGGTGGTGCGAACGAGCCGGGCCGTTCTGGCGACCGGAGCTATCGAACGTCCCATGGTATTCGCTGGCAATGACATGCCAGGTGTTATGCTCACGTCAGCCGTTCGTAGTTATCTAAACCGGTATGCTGTCCTTGCTGGCGAACGGATTGTCGTGGCAACGAACAACGACAGCGCCTACACCGCAGCCGTCGAACTCGCAAAATCGGGTGCCAAGGTTACTATCTGCGACATCCGGAAGGAAATCCCGGCACAACTTGGCGCAAATGCCAAGAGTGCAGGCATTGACTTGCGGCCAGCCCATGCAGTCCTGAAGGTGACAGGTTGCAAAGGAGTGAAGGCTGCATACCTCGTACCAGTCAGTTCGCAAGGTAAAGCGACGGGCGGAAGTGTGCGGGTTGCTTGCGATATTGTCGCAATGTCCGGTGGTTGGGCTCCGACGCTGCATTTGTGGAGCCAGCGCTTTGGAAAGCCGATATACAGCGAGGGGTTGGACACCTTTCTGCCACTGGCGGAAAAAGGGGCCTTCACATGCGTCGRCTCGCTCGTCGGCTCCGCATCRCTCAGAGATGCTCTTCAGCAGGGCCACAAAGCTGGCGGAGGCACCGGGAAGGAACCCGCGCTATTTGGACACGCCGATTTCTGGGGCCGTAACCTCCTGCCGGTGACAGTTGTCACCAAGGCCGACGGCGGCACCCCGGGTAAGGCATTCGTGGATTTTCAGCATGATGTGAAGCTGGCGGATATTGATCAGGCCTACCGTGAGGGCTACGTCTCGATCGAACACCTCAAGCGCTATACGACTTCCGGTATGGCAGCGGACCAGGGTAAGACTTCGAACCTGAACGCCCTTGCTCGGATGGCCGAATTGCGTGGTTTGGCCATTCCCAACGTCGGCACCACCACTTTCCGTCCGCCCTATACCCCCGTTACGATAGGCGCCATTGTCGCCCACGATCACGGGCTTCATCTTCGTCCAACCCGGCTTTCCACCATCCACGATTGGCACACCGAAAACGGCGCCGAAATGATGGATGCGGGGCTATGGTTGCGACCCTGGTACTATCCAGAAAATGGTGAAAGCATCACCGAGGCCTATGTTCGTGAAGCTATTCACGTTCGCGAACACGTGGGTATCGTCGATGTGTCAACACTTGGCAAGATCGCGGTCCAGGGCCCGGATGCCGCGGAATTCCTCAACCGCGTTTATGTGAATGGCTTCAAGACGCTTCCTGTCGGTCGGCTGCGCTATGGCATCATGCTGCGGGAGGACRGCTTCGTCTTTGACGATGGCGCRACCGCCCGGATAGGCGAGTACGACTATTTCATGTCGACCACGACGGCCAATGCCGCCAAGGTGCTTGCGCGGGCCGAATACCTCCTCCAGACCGCTTGGCGCGATCTCAAGGTGCATGTCACGTCAGTCACTGATCAGTGGGCGGCGATTGCCGTGGCCGGCCCCAAATCCCGGCGCGTTTTGACGGATGTGACAAGTGCAGACCTGAGCAGGGAGGTGCTGCCCAACAACCATTTCACCTACGTCACAATTGGCGATGTGCCTTGTCGCCTGCATCGCATGAGCTTTTCAGGCGAGCTTGYCTACGAAATCTACATCCCTGCGAAATCCGGACGCAAAGTTTGGGAAGCTTTGATCGCTGCGGGGCCACCCCACAATCTGAAGCCGTACGGCCTTGAGGCCATGGGTGCATTACGCATTGAGAAGGGGCACATCGCTGGCTCCGAAATTGAAGGCCGCACGACCATGAAGGATCTGGGCCTGGAGGGTTTCGCATCCAGCAAGAAGCCGTTTGTCGGCTCTGTGCTGCGCAAGCGCCCGGTTCTCGAAGACCCGAAGCGTCCGTCCCTGGTTGGGCTGGAGATCATCGGCAATCAAGGCGCAACGGCAGGGTCGCTCCTCTTCGCAATGAACGCTCCAGCCAAGGGCCATGGCGAGGGCTGGGTCTCGTCGACGACTTATTCCCCTGCCTTGAAGAAGAACATCGCGCTGGCGCTGCTGTCGCGCGGGCCAGAACGTTTCGGCGAGACGATCCAGGTGGTCGATTTCGTGGGAAATCAAACACTGCACGCGAAAGTCGTCTCGCACCATTTCTTTGATCCTGAAGGACATCGCCAGAATGGCTAAGAAACATCCTTCGCCGATCCGCGGCACCACGACCGACGGTCTGGCCGTCACTATCACGGAAACGGAGCTGGGTCATTTGACCCAGCTTGCTGGTTGGGAAGGTTTCGACAGAACAGCGGATCAGGCGCTCCGAACTCAAGGGCTGACCTTGCCAAGTGATTTCCGTTCCTCGGTCCGGCGCGGGCCGGCGACCCTATGGYGCACCGCGCCCGACCGGGTGCTGATCAGATCCGAAACCCCTCTTCGTCGTGTCGAAACCGCAGTCAACCTGGCCATCCTCGATCTTTCTGATTCGCGTGTGTGCCTGACGCTCGAAGGACCCGGTGCCAGCGGGCTCCTCAGTCGCGTCGCCGCTCTCGACTTCGGCGATGCAGCCTTTCTCGTCGGGCAGTTTGCGCAAACCGCCATTCACCAGGTCAGCGTACTTATCGACCGGCAAGGCATCGACCAGTTCACCCTGCTTATACCGACGACGTTTGCAATGGCGCTAACCAGCTTCTTGGCAGATCATCTCACGGCTGAACTGGTATCCAAACCGATGAACCGGTAAAATTGTAGATATAAGAGGGATACACCTCTGGAGTCCTGTATTTATCCTGTATGCGAATGGCTTTCCGCGTCCCGTCAGACTTGGACGGAAATTGTTCTATCCAAAGCGCTTCACACAACGTGTCTGGTGAAATGGCAGAAGATCGTCAAAATCGCCCCGGAGATCGAGTACATGCGGGCTGCGGAGAAGATCGCGACAGCTATGCATCAGCGCGTGATCGAAGTGCTTCGACCCGGAGTGAAGCAGTCAGAAGTGGTTGCAGAAATCTATGACACCGCCACACGTGGTGTTGACGGCATCTGGGGCGACTACTCCGCAGCCGTTCCCATGATCGGAGCGGGGATCGATGCCTCCGCACCCCGTCTGACATGGTCCGATCGTGAGCTTCGTTCTGGTGGAAGCATTTTCTTTGAACTGGCTAGCGTGCACAAGCTTTACCATTACCCGCTCTCGCGCACCTTTTATCTTGGCAAGCCGGACCAAAAGTTCGCTGATGCGGAAAAGGTCGTGCTCGAAGGAATGGGGGCCGGCCTGAAAAAGGCCCTGCCCGGGAACGTTTGCGAGGACGTCGCGCAATCCTATTACGGCGTTATCGAGCGCCATGGGCAGAGGAAGCCAAGCCGCACCGGCTACTCGATCGGCCTTGCCTATCCGCCGGATTGGGGCGAGAATTCAGCGAGCTGCGACCGCACCGAGTCGCGGCTAGGCATGACCTTCCATTTCATGTCGGGCCTTTGGTTTGGTGACTGGGCCACCGAGATCACCGAGAGCATCCTTATCCGCGACGGCCAGAGTGCTTGGCGAACTCGCGTCAATTGATTGTGATTGAATGATGAGCGCAACCAGAAACAAAGACCTTGGAAGTCATGGGTTCCATTTGCCCGAAGGGAGCGAGCAGCAAATTCTCGCTCTGCGACACTACATGCACGAAAACCCGGAACTTTCGAATGAAGAACATAAGACACAGGCGAAAATCGCCGAGTTCCTCGGCCACGCAGGGCTCCGAGATCCCCACGTGTTTCACAACACGGGTCTTTTCATCGACATCGTCGGTGAGGGCAACGGGATCCCGCTGAACGTCGTGGTTCGAGGGGACATTGACGCGCTGCCGATCGAAGAGGAAAGGCCGGATCTTCCCTTTCGTTCGCGTGTTCCCGGAAAAATGCATGCGTGCGGTCACGACGCGCATGCATCGATCGCGCTAGGCGTGGTATTGGCGGCTCTTGCCCATCGCCAGCACTTCGCAGGCAAGGTGCGGGTCGTTTTCCAGCCTGCCGAGGAGGCAGAGCCTCTCGGTGGACGGTCGGTCGCTGAACAGGGTCTCCTGGAAGGATTCGACTGCGCCGTTGGCATGYATGTGAACCCGGAAATACCGTCCGGAAAATTTTCGGTCCTGACTGGTCCGGTGACGAAGTCTGCCGATGAATTCCAGGTCACTTTCACAGGCAAGAAAAGCCACGCAGCATGGCCGGAGTTAGGTGTTGATGCGATTGCGATCGCCTCGACGTTCGTCACGGAAGTGCAAAAGTTGATATCGCGAGAGAGCCATGCGGACGAGGCTCCAGTGATCTCCATAGGCCGGTTCCACGGTGGCGAGGCGACGAACATTGTTTGTGATCGCGTCGTCATCGATGGCACGCTGCGCAGCCGATCGCCTGAAGCGCGTCACAGACTTCGCGTGCGCCTTCAGGAGCTCGCAGAGCAAATCGCCACGATGCACCGCGGCCAAGCCGAGCTCAAATTGGTTCCCGGAGAGCCCGCAGTCGTCAATAACCCGGACATTAGCCTGCGGGCAAGGGAGGGGATCTCTGTGCTATATGGAACGAATTCGCTCGTCCCCACGAGACCGCTCGCAGGGGCAGATGATTTCGGATTCTACGCCGAGAAACTGCCGTCAGTTTATTTCTGGTTCGGCTGCCACAATGAAGCTTTGGGAAACAGAACCCATGTTCACACCMCGGAGTTCGGGGTTTCCGATGACGACGTGCTGCGCGCCGCGCGCGCCGCTTGGGCGATCGTCAGAACCCTTCAGCAGTCAGCGAAGGAGGGTGCCCTGTCATGAACACCGCAAGGATAACGCACGTTGAGYCTGCACTTGATGCCGGCATGGCAGACCAAGTCGTCACCGGTTTGATCGCTCTTTCGACTGATGTGGTCACGGAGTACGAGCTGCGAAAATTGCTGCCCTCGGATGGAGCCGGTACATCGGCAACTCGGATACCGACTGACCATGCCCGCTTCTTTGAGTAAGGCGGCATTATAGCATTATGGAGGCAGCTACAGCTGTAAATTCCAATGAATCCCAAGCTCTCTTCATTCCCTGCACCGGGCTAAGGACCTCTATGATCATTGATACCTTGAGGCGCGGATAGGAAAACCGGTGATCACGGCCCACCAGGCCATGCTTTAGGATGCGATCAAGCTCGGCGGCTTTAAGCAGCCGTTGGTGCCGTTAATAGGTTTCGGAAAGCTCTTCGCTTTCCAGCTTTGAGCGACCTTGGCCTACAGCTAACATCTAGAATGGGGAGGCGCAGAACGCTGCTTCGCCTGTTGTTCTAAGCATGCGCTGTCGAGGCTCTCGAACCTTTGCACAAGGTCGCTTGCCACAACTTTGCTGGGTGCTTWCGGAGTTTCAGCCCATCGTAAAAACAAGCGACTTGAGTAGAAAAGCCAGTGTTGCGGCGCCCCAAAGATCACAGCCTTCCCGGTTTGTCTATGCACGCCGTGCTGCCATCACCTGTCGATCTGTCGCAATCGATCCTTCATCCAAATTCATAGAATCTTTACGATCGAAAATAAGCTGACGATGGTAAGTTCAGTTCGGGCACTGGTAACTGGTAAGCACGAACTATCACGCAAGCCGCGTTGCTGAGGGTCCAGCTAGCGGGCTTTGCCACCGCTGGTGATCAAAACTTTGCACCTGAGCCCATGGGGAGTCTATGTGGAACAGAACGCCCCGATCCTCGGCTCAAGCCCCTTTCAAGTCACCAACCGCCAGGTCCTTGCGATCGCCATACCCATGACGCTTGCATACCTCACTACTCCGTTACTGGGCCTCGTCGACACGGCCATCATCGGCCGATTCGGCGATGCTTCATTGCTTGGCGGCCTTGCGGCCGGAGCTATGGTTTTCAATGTCGTCTTTACGACCTTCAATTTCCTGCGCTCCAGTACAACTGGGCTCGTCGCCCAGGCATTCGGGAGGCACGATGCCACCGAAGAGCGGGCGGTCTTCTGGCGAGCGTTTGTGATTGCAGCTATGTCCGGCTTGGCTCTCGTCGCGCTTACGCCACTGATTGTCACAATCGGCAATGGTTCATCGGCGCGGAACCAGGTGTGACCGCTGCGATGGAAAACTATATCCGCATTCGCCTTGTCTCCGCGCCCGCCGCACTCATCAATTATGCGATGCTGGGATATTTCCTGGGGCGCGGCGAGGCGGGCCGGGGACTTTTCTTGCAACTCGTCCTGAACGGGCTGAATATTGGGTTGTCCAATTTTCTAGGCCTCTATCTCGGCTGGGGCGTTGCAGGTGTCGCCTGGGCGGCGGTGTGCGGCGAAGCCGCAGCGATGATCGCTGGCATGGCAATCCTCCTTGGGCGCTTTCGTGCAATGCCGAAAATGTCGCGCCAGCCTGTCTTCAATGTAGCGGAGATGAGCCGGATGCTTCATCTTAGTAGCGATATCATGATCCGCTGCTTCGTGATGATGGGGGCATACATAGTCTTTACGCGGCAGGGGGCGCAACTGGGCACCTTGGTTCTTGCCGCGAACGCAGTGTTGATGCAATTGTACTTGGTCACAGCCTATTTCCTCGACGGGTTTGGGGCCGCCGCGGAGCAACTCGTTGGCCGTGCCATTGGGGCCAGCTATCGGCCGGCGTTCTTCCGGGCCGTTAGGTTGACCGCCGGCTGGGGGCTCGGGTTCGCTGGGTGTGCCAGCGTCTTGCTTCTCGCTTCCGGCGAACAGCTCGTGGGCATCATAGCGCGGGCGGTAGACGTACGCACTGAGGCGGTCTCCTATCTTCCTTGGGCAGCATTCGCGGTACTGAGCGGTGCGCCGGCATTTCAGATGGAAGGTATTTTCATTGGTGCCACCTGGTCGCGCGACATACGCAATACGATGCTTTTAGCGTTCGCGGCGTTCGTCGCTGCTGTGTTCCGGTTGGGAGAGATGTACGGCAACCATGGGCTCTGGGCTGCGCTTCACATTTTTCTGCTCGTGAGAGGGACAAGCCTGCTGTCAATCATGSGTCGCCGCGTCCGCACCGCGTTCCGGGAATGAAGCCAAACGGCTGGCGGCAAGGTCGTTGTGAGCGGGTTACTGCGGCGTCCTTTGGTGTGCCGCAACGCGTGCTGACGATTCCCACAAAACGTGCGCACATTGAGGTGATGCRCCACCTCAGACGCAGAAGTGGACGCAATCAGYCGCACCGTACCTTCATTGAGGCCCGTCTGCGTGAAACACCGCATCTGCCGGGCGGCGGCGGCATGGATTTCTGACGAGGCCCCTTTCTTTCTTGTCGTGGGAGAGGGCGGAGCTACCTTACCAATGGTCCATTCGCCCTCYTCCAGGCGTCGATTCCACCCTCGATATGGCAGGCTGATGTGAGGCCCTGATCCTGGGCGGCCTGCACCGCCATGGCAGAACGCTCGCCGAAGGCGMAGTAAAGCACAAGCCGCTTGCCGGTCGAACGGACGAGCTCGTGCAACAGGCCGCCGGGAGCGATGTTTTCTTGCAGCCTCGGGTAAGGCACATGCAGTGACCCCGCAATAATGCCTTGGCGTTCGCGCTCGGAGCGCTCGCGCAGGTCGATCAGCGCGACATCCGGCTTGCCGGCCAGCGCCAACGCTTCGCTGGCGTTGGCCGCCCAGCCCCGCCGCGCGATCTCGTCCTGCTGCAGTCCGACCTTCAYGTTGGCCGGCACGGCGACATCCATCATCTTCGGATTGGCGAGCTTCAAACTATTCATGATCTCGACATATTCGTCCACTGACTTCACCTGCAGGCGCGGGTTGAAGGCCTTCTCCTCGCCTATGGTCGAGACAGTGTCGCCCTTGTAGTCATGCGCCGGGTAGACCAGCGTGGGGTCCGGCAGCCTGAGCAGGCGGCCGAAGATCGACTCATACTGGTGCCGCRCATCGCCATTCGGGAAGTCGGTGCGGCCGGTGCCGCGGATCAGCAGTGTGTCGCCGGTGAACACCCGGTCGGGTAGGACGAAGCTGTAGGAATCATCGGTGTGGCCGGGCGTGTAGACGACGTCGAGCACCAGCCCCTCGATGGTCAGCCTGTCGCCGTCGRCAAGCCGCATCGATACCACGTCGGCCTTGGTCTGCTCGCCCATCACCGTGATGCATCGCGTTTTGTCGCGCAGYAAGCCAAGGCCGGTGATGTGGTCGGCATGGAGATGCGTGTCCACCGCCTTGACCAGCCTCAGGTCAAGCTCACGCACGAGCCGGAGATAGCGGTCGACCTTGTCCAGAACCGGATCGATGATCAATGCCTCGCCGCCTTGGCGACTGGCGAGCAGGTAGGAATAGGTGCTCGAAAAGGAATCGAACAGCTGACGGAAGATCATGAATTGCTCCATATCATCTGGTCGCGATCTTTTTTTGCGGCTTGCATGCGGCTCTACCGCTACCTCGAGGCGCCGCACCCTCAGCGCTCGCCGATAAGGATGGCCTCGAGGTTCGTCATAGCCCCCCTTACGGCGGGTCACGACACTACCTCGTGGACGGGGACGGCAAACAGCGCGTCGGCTCACGCGTGCATCAAAGACAAGTCACGCCCGGGAAACCAGCGCAGGAATCGCCAAAGCTTCATTGGCCTCATCATGCATCGAGAAACTGTAACGGCCAGATGCGTCAAGATCGACCGAGTAGCTCAGGCGCTCGCTTATGTGGTTGTCCTGGTCGAACGTGACGATCCGCGGCTTCAGCGCTGTGATATGCGCTTCGTTCAGGTAGATGGAGTTGCACACGATGATCGGGTCGCCTGCCTGGCAGGTGCGGGCGGCAGCACCATTGAGGATGCAGCATCGTGATCCGCGCTCGCCGAGAATGACATAGGTCGAAATCCGCGCGCCGGAATTCTTGTTCCATATTTCCACGAATTCCATGGGCAGGATCCCGGCTGCCTCGCAGTGGTCAGGATCGAGCGTTATCGACCCATGGTAGTTGAGATTTGCCTCGGTGACGTGGATGCCGTGAAGCTTGCCGGCGACTAGTTTTCGCATTGGTCTGTTGTCCTTTTTTCGTCTCGCCTGAACGGTGTTGATGTCTTGTCGGCGGCCGACGCGCGGCTAAATTCCAACCACAAGCGCCCCGCCGCTGAGACCGGCACCCGCCGCCGCCAGAAGGATTTTCTCGCCCGGCCGGAGTGGCTGCGACCGATTGACGAGCGACAACGAGAGAGGGATCGTTGCGGCCGAAGAGTTGCCGTATACGGCGATCCTCTTGACGATTGCCTGGTCCGCAATGCCGAGGTTTCGGCCGACAGCATCGAAAATGCGGGCGTTGGCTTGATGCGGGACGAACCGGTCGATGTCTTGCGGCCGCATTCCAGCTATCGCGAGCGCGTCTCTTGAACATGACGTCATCATCTCCACGGCCTTGGCGAACACTTCGCGGCCATTGATGATCGTCATGCGGGTCTGCGCGAGATCGAGGTCGTTTTGAAAAGGCGTGTTGCTTCCTCCGGCGGGGATCTGGATCAATCCGTAGCGCGAACCGTCCGAATCCACCGAAGCGCCGAGAATGCCTTGTTCGGCATCCTCGCTGGGACCGATCACGACTGCGCCGGCGGCATCAGCAAACAGCACGGCGCTGGCGCGCTCGGCCGGGTTGATGCGACGGCTCAGAATGTTGGCGGCAATGACAAGGGCGGGTCGACCGTGCAGGCGGGTGAACCCGTCGGCGAACATCAGCGCATAGATGAAACCGGCGCAGGCGCCGGTCAGGTCGATGGCGCCGGCGCGGCCGAGGCCGAGCCGGTGCGCAACCAGCGGCGCGCTCGGCGGCAGGAGATGGTCTGGGGTTGACGTGGCGAGCAACAGAAGACCGATTCCGCTCCGATCGATACCCGCATTTGCCAGCGCCATGTCGCCGGCCCGCGCGGCAAGGCCCGAGAGCGTGTCTTCATCAGTCGCCCAGAAGCGCGAGYGAATTCCTGTGCGCCGTTCGATCCAGCCTGGCTCGAGGCCGAGATTGTTCTCGATCTCGGCGTTCTCAACCTTGCGCCCAGGCACATGGTGGCCAAACCCGAGGATGCGCGACGACCTGCTCATKGTTTGGATCCGAAGCGTTCGCCGGCCTCCTCGATGGCGTCATAAAGCCGATCGAGCTCGGCGCCGGTTACGCAATAGGGTGGGAGCAGATAGAGGACATTGCCGAGCGGGCGCATCAGCAATCCCTGCTCGAGGAAGAATGCCCGCAGCTTTGGACCGATCTCGGCCAGATAGCCGGGGGATGCGGTACCCAGATCGAGCGCAGCGATCGTGCCGGTGATCCGGCGGTCGGTGAAGCAGAGATTGTCGTGAAAGCGCTGAAGGCCAGCGGCCTGCAGCGCGGCGAGCGCCGCGATCCGTTCGATAACGGGCTCGTCGTGCCAGATCTCGACGTTTGCGAGTGCCGCCGCGCAGGCAATCGGATTGGCCGTATAGGAGCTCGAATGAAAGAAGGTCTTCTTCCGGTCGAGCGAATAATGGGCCTGGAAGATGGCGTCGGTCGCCAGCGTCGCGGCAAGCGGAATGGTGCCGCCGGTCAGGCCCTTCGAGGTGCAAAGGATGTCGGGCGAGATATTCGCCTGCTCGCAGGCAAACATGGTTCCGGTGCGTCCCCAGCCCRTCATCACTTCGTCGGCAATCAAGAGCATGCCCGAAGCCTCGGCGATCCTCTTCAACTCAGCCAAAACCCAGGGCGGATACATCAGCATGCCGCCGGCGCCGAGCACCAGCGGCTCGACAATCAGCGCAGCTGCGCGCCGGTCGCGAGAGACGACCTCGAACCGATCCAATGTTTGCTGCTCGCGTCTTGCGGCCGGGAAGGGGATGGTGTCGACTTCGAACAGCAAGGGTTCGTAGGCGGCGTTGAACACTCCGCGCGCGCCGACGCTCATCGCGCCGATCGTGTCGCCATGGTAGCTGTGCTCCATGACGACGATGCGCGAGCGCGGCGCGCCGATATTGCGGAAATAACCGAGCGCCATCTTCAGCGCGACCTCGACCGAGGTCGAGCCGCTGTCGGAATAAAACACCCAGTCGAGTCCCGGCGGCGCGAGATCCACCAAGGCTCTGGCGAGGCGTTCGGCCGGCTCGTGCGTGAAGCCGGCGAAGATGATCTGGTCGAGGCTTGCAGCAGTCGTCTCGATCGCCTTGACGATGCGCGGATGGCGATGACCATGGGTGACGACCCACCACGACGAAATAGCGTCGAGGATGCGCGTGCCATCGGYCCTGTGGAGATAAGCGCCTTCAGTCCGGACAATTTTGGGGATCGCCGGCTCGAGCGCGTGCTGGGTGAAAGGATGCCAGACGCGGGACTGCGACATCATTGACCCCATGCAATCGGCGAGAGATCGAAGCCCGAAACCATCGCTTTCCTCAGGGTTTTAGATGTCAGTGGATCAAGGTAGGGCAGCCTGCCAAGCTGCCGCACATTTCCAAATTCCGCGATCGTCCTTTGGCTATCCGCCATTTCTCCGCCGATGAAGGCGACGCCGATGAGGGGGATGGCACGGGCCCTGAGCGCTTCGATCGACAACAATGTGTGATTGATGGTGCCGAGCCCGGTGCGCGCGCAAAGAATGACCGGCAGTTGCCATTCCCGGAATATGTCGATGAATTTTGTCTGCCGATTGAGCGGCACCATCACTCCGCCAGCGCCTTCGATGATGAGCGGGCCTGGCAACTCCGGCAGCGAGAGCTTTGCCGCCTCGATTGCGACGCCATCGATTTCGGCCGAACGATGCGGCGATAGTGGCGTCTTCAGACGATAGACTTCGGGTAGGACGCGCCCGGCCGGCAGTCCGGAGAGCCGGGTAACGGCCTCGCTGTCGGTCTCCTCGTCGAGGCCCGATTGCACCGGTTTCCAGTAGAAGCCGTCGAGCAGGCCGACGAGGCCCGCCGAAAACACCGTCTTGCCGATGCCGGTATCCGTTCCGGTGATGACTATGCCTCTGCTGATGTCGCTTCGGGTCATGTCACCTTTGGTCATTCTGGGCCAACGCCTCGACAAGCGCATCGATCACGGCGGATATGGCGGCTTTATCGACGTTGAGCGTCAGCGATATGCGCAGGCGCRACGTCCCTTCCGGCACAGTCGGCGGACGAATGCCGCGTATGTCGAAGCCGCGGGCCTRCAGTGCCGCCGCCACCGCCATGGTGCGCCGGTTGTCGCCGATGATGATTGGCTGGATCTGCGAGCCGCTGGGCGCTGCGCCGAGGCGCTCTGCCAGCTGGCGGCCCGCAAATGCAATAATTTCATGCAACCGGAGACGACGCGCTGGTTCATCGGACAATATCGCGAGCGCCTCGCGCGCGGCCACGGCCATCAGCGGCGATGGCGCAGTGCCATAGATGAACGGACGGCAGCGGTTGACGAGATAGTCGCACAGTGTCCTTGGGCCTGTGACGAGGGCGCCAGATGCGCCGAGCGCCTTGCCGCATGTATGCAGCACGAGGACGTTGTCGCGCCCCTCGAAAGCGACGGCAAGGCCGCGGCCGTCCGGTCCCCAGGCGCCGGTAGCGTGCGCCTCGTCGACAACGATGAACGCTTCGTGCCGGTCGGCCAGCGCCACAAGACTCTCCAAAGGCGCGCAGTCCCCACCCATGCTGTAGAGGCTTTCGACCGCGATCCAGACGCGCCCCATGCCGCCTTCAGTGCGCCAGCGCCCGATAGCGTCCTCGACGGCGTCGACGTCGTTGTGCGCGGCCAGAACGAACTCCGCGCGTCCGGCGCGCGCACCCTCGTGCATGCTGGCATGGGCGAACTCGTCGAGGACGAGTAGGTCGCCCTTCTGCGGCAGCGTCGTCAGAATAGCGAAATTGGCGATGTAGCCGCCGCCGAAGAAAAGCGCGCGCTCGGCCCCGAAAAACGCCGCAGCGTGAGCTTCCAATTGCTCATGCTCCGGCGCGTTGCCGCGCAGCAGCCGCGATCCTGTTGCGCCGACCGGCGTGCCCCGCGCGATCGCAGCCACAACCGCGTCGCCAAGCCTCTTGCAGGCGGCAAGCCCGAGATAGTCGTTCGATGAGAAGTCGAGCCCGGCGCGCGGCGCAAGCCGTCGCAGCCGGTCCTTGCGCGCCAGTCCCTGCAAGGTCGCCTCGTAGCGGGCAAACAGTGCCTCGTTCACTGCGCCTCCAGTTCCATCGGCTCGATGCCCAGACGCCGAAAGAGCAGCGTATCCCTGTCCTGGCCGGGATTGCCCGCCGTCAGCAGCGTGTCGCCGACGAAGATCGAATTGGCGCCGGCAAAAAAGCACAGTGCCTGCATCTCGTCGGTCATGGCGGTGCGGCCGGCCGAAAGGCGGACATACGATTTCGGCATCATGATGCGGGCGAGCGCAATCATGCGCACGAACTCGATCGGCTCGATAGGGCTGGCGTCGGCAAGCGGGGTGCCAGCGATCGGGACGAGCATGTTGATTGGAACGCTGTCGGGCGGCTCCGGGAGGTTGGCTAAAGTCACCARCATGCCGATGCGATCCACCGGCTCTTCGCCCATTCCAACAATCCCGCCGCAGCAGACCTTGATGCCGGATTGGCGAACGTTCTCGAGCGTATCCAGCCGATCGGCAAAGCTGCGCGTGCTGATGACCTCGCCGTAGTAGCGCTCCGACGTGTCGATGTTGTGGTTGTAGTAGTCGAGCCCCGCCTGCTTCAATCGAGCGGCCTGTTCGAGATCGACCATGCCGAGYGTCATGCAGGTCTCCATGCCGAGCGCCTTCACGCCCTCGACCATGGCGACCACCGCATCCATGTCGCGCTCCTTGGGGCTGCGCCAGGCAGCACCCATGCAATAGCGGGTGGCGCCCGCGTCACGCGCCTTCCTGGCCTCGGCAATGACGCGCTGAACTTCCATCAGCTTCGAGGCCTTGAGGCCGGACTGGTGATGCGCGGACTGGCTGCAATAGCCGCAATCCTCGGGGCAGCCGCCGGTCTTGATCGACAGCAGGCGCGACAGCTGCACCCGGTTGGGATCAAAATTCTCGCGATGGATCGTCTGCGCCCGGAAGAGCAGGTCGTTGAAGGGCAGGTCGTAGACTGCCTGGGCTTCCTCTTGCGTCCAGGGCGGAAGCGCCCAACCGAGAGGGTCCGATGTCAAGTCCGGGCCAAGTTCCGCGTTCATTCCACCTCCATCAGCAAAAAACGTTTGGCTAATCAGCCAAGAAAGCGGACTTCGGAGCCCGTCATGATCTGCCCACCAGCGCCGGCACGCATAGTACGTCGTTGGATTCATTAAGTATGGAAAAGCTGTAGTCTCCGCCTGCATCGCGCTCGACCGAATAAGTCAGTCGGTCGACGATCCGATTATCCTTGTCGAAGGTCARCACACGCGGTTTGAGCGCGGTGAGCTCCCTCTCGTGCACATAGACCGAATTGCAGATGATGACCTGGTCGCCTGGCTGGCAGGTGCGGGCCGCGGCGCCGTTWAGGATGCAACAGCGCGACCCGCGCTCACCGAGGATGACATAGGTCGAGATCCGCGCGCCCGAATTCTTGTTCCAGATCTCGACGAATTCCATCGGCAGCATGCCTGCCTCCTCGCAATGGTCGGGRTCGAGCGTGATCGAGCCGTGATAGTCGAGATTGGCCTCGGTGACGTGGATGCCGTGCAGCTTGCCGGCAACGATTTTGCGCATCCCTTCCTCCAAAACGACGTCGATCCGGTGCCCCGGTGCCTCGCGTTCTCGGCGCCTATCGCGTGCTTTCTTCGGCTTGAGCGCAAGAATGCTCCCTTCTGATCGCGTCGCAGGATTCGGTGAAGGCGACATCCAACAGGCAACTGAGTGCTTCCAGTCCATGAGAGGCAGCCATCTGGCGCAGCTCGTCGAGCCGGCAGATGATAAARCCAAGTGCTTCCACGCGGTCCTTTGTTTGCCCCTGGCCCGTCGGTTTCTCCTCCCCGCTAGAACTATGCAGTGCGCCAAGGAGCTGGCTTGGGTCGGCGGACGGGGAGGTGGTGGCGCGAGTTAGCCTGCGGCCAAAGGAGTTCCTGCGGTCCCGGTTCATGCCCTCTCCCTCAGTTCAGATGCCTGCGGCAGTTCCGGTCCGCGGGCATATCCAGGCCAATGTCGAGAATGGGAGCGCTATGGGTAAGCCAGCCGACCGAGATCAGATCGACGCCGGTCGCCGCGATTGCGGGAGCCGTCTTCGGTGTCACCCGACCCGACGCCTCGGTGATCGCTCGCCCTCCGACCATCGCCACGGCCTGGGTAAGGTCATCGAGCGACATGTTGTCCAGGAGCACCGCGTCAACGCTCGCCTGCAGCGCCATCTCCAACTGATCCAGCGTGTCGACCTCCACCTCGATCTTGATCATGTGGCCTACCGCACGACGCGCTCGCTCGATTGCGGTGCGGATGTCGCCGGCAATGGCAATATGGTTGTCCTTGATGAGCACGGCGTCGTCGAGCGCGAAGCGGTGATTGGCGCCGCCGCCGGCGCGCACGGCATATTTTTCAAGGGCACGCAGGCCTGGCGTTGTTTTTCGCGTGCATACGATCTTGGTGCTATGGCCGCGTACCGCGTTTACAAGCGAGGCCGTCGCCGTTGCGATGYCACTCAGCTTGCATAAGAAATTGAGCGCGGTCCGCTCGGCCGTCAGCAGGCTTCGCGCCGACCCGCTTACGACCGCGATGGTCTCTCCGGCGGAAACCTTGCCGCCCTCTGGGCAGCGCAACTGCATGCTGATCCCGGGATCGACGAGGAGGAACGCGAACATCACCAGATCGAGCCCGGCGACAACGCCGGCCTGCCGGGCATTCAACGCGAGCGTCGCCTTGCAATCGGCGGGGATGATGRCATCGCTGGTGATGTCGCCGGCTCTTCCCAGATCTTCCAGCAAGGCAGYGCGGACGATCGGCTCCATGACAATCTGGGGAAGTGGTGCAAGGGAGCTCATATCAGCAACTCCGTTCGGATCTCTGCCAGCTGAGCGCAACGGCATGCTCAAACGCAGTGCAAAGCGTCAGTCGCGACGGCAGGGCCTCGGGATTGCGGCCCAGAAAATCGGACCGAAAGTGCGAGCCGCGGCTTTCTTCGCGCCGAAATGCCGCGATCGCGATCAACAACGCCACCAGAGCCGGGTCGGCCGCGGCCGTTTCGCCGACCGCGATCGTCAGAAGGGTGGTGATCGCCTCGCCAAGCGCTTTGCCATTGCGAAAGATCCCGAGCGCATTCGAGACAAGTTGGCGGACAGGTGAAGGGTCGGGTCGCACAGACACAGTTGCGGGAAGCCTCGGCCACTGCCAGCCGGCGCTGGTGCCGGCCACGCTTGCCGCCACCCAGGCGGCTGTTGTAACCGCTTCGGCCAGCGAGTTGCTGGCGAGTCGGTTGGCGCCATGCAGTCCCGTGTGAGCCACTTCGCCGCACGCCCATAGGCCCGAGACGGAACTGCGCCCTTCCGTGTCAACGGCCACGCCGCCCATGTGATAGTGCGCCGCAGGGCGCACGGGAATAGGCTCCACGGCCGGGTCGATGCCAGCCTGCTTGCACGCCGCATCGATCGCGGGAAAGCGTTTTGCGAATTTCTGCCCGAGGCATCGACGGGCATCGAGGTAGACGCGATGGCCAGCGGCGAGTTGATTGGCGATCGCCCGCGCAACCACGTCACGCGATGCGAATTCAGCGCCGGGGGTCGCGGCAAGAAAGCGGTGACCATATTCGTCGACCAGCACTGCGCCTTCGCCCCRCACGGCTTCGCTTATCAGCGGCATTGGCCGGCGCTGCGTGTCGAGCGCTGTCGGGTGGAACTGCACGAATTCCAGGTCGGCGAGCTCTGCGCCGGCACAGGCGGCCAGCGCCAGCCCGTGGCCAAACGAAGAAAGCGGGTTGGTCGTGTCGCAAAACAGGCCACCTATGCCGCCGGTCGCCAACACTACGCGGCGGGTGGGCAATGCGAACGCGCAGCTCTCAAGCACAGCCAGCACGCCAACGGTGCAGCCCTCGGCGACCACCAGGCGAAGGGCTGTTATCCCTTCCATGATTGTGATCGAACGGGTGCGCCGCGCCACGGCAAGCAGCGCATGAAATAACTGATGGCCTGTGGCGTCAGCGGCATGGACGACCCGGCGCYGTGAATGGGCTGCCTCGAGGCCCAGCCGCAGTTTCCCATCCAATGYGCGGTCGAAGGGAGCACCAAGACGAATGAGGTTCTCGACGGCGTGAGGGACGGCCTCRACCACTCGCCTGGCTATTTCTTCGTTGCAAAGCCCATCGCCAGCGGCAAGTGTATCGGCGAGGTGCAGGTCAGGGCTGTCGTCCTCGCCCAAGCTTGCCGCAAGCCCACCCTGCGCGAGTGTGCTCGAGGCATCCGTACCAAGTGGCGTCCTGGAAAGGAGGACGACTGGTTGTGGCGCCAAATGCAGTGCCGTCATCAGTCCGGCCAGGCCAGCGCCGATGATGACCGGCGCCCCGCCAATGTCATGGACGTAGGTGGTCATACGAAGAGCATGCGCTCGACGGCCCAGCGTGCCCGTTCAGCAACACAGGGATCAATCGTGACGATGTGTCGGTTCTCCTCGAGCGCACTGCGGATATTGGCGAGCGTGATCCGCTTCATATGCGGGCACAAATTGCAGGGCCGGATGAACTCGACATCTGGGTGCGCTAACGCGACGTTGTCACTCATCGAGCATTCCGTCATCAGCACGACACGTGGCGGCTTTTGCGTTTCGACATAGTCGGACATGGCTGCGGTCGAGCCGGAAAAATCGGCTTCGGCCACCACATCGGGCGGGCATTCGGGATGGGCCAGCACCGTCACGCCGGGGTGGTTTTCGCGCAACTCGCGGATATCGGCCGGCGTAAAGCGCTCATGCACCTCGCAATGGCCTTGCCAGGCGATTATCTCGACGTCGGTCTGGGCGGCGATATTGTGGGCCAGATATTCGTCCGGCAACATAATCACCCGGGGGACGCCAAGGGATTCGATGATCGCCTTGGCGTTGCCTGATGTACAGCAGATGTCGGATTCGGCTTTCACTTCGGCCGACGTGTTGACATAGGTGACGATCGGCACGCCGGGATAACGCTGGCGCATCAAGCGCACGTCCTGTGCGGTGATCGATTCCGCCAGCGAGCAGCCTGCGCCGAGATCCGGAATGAGCACCGTCTTGTTCGGATTGAGGAGCTTGGCCGTTTCGGCCATGAAATGCACGCCGGCCAACACAATGACTTGCGCCTCGACCGTCATAGCCTTGCGAGCCAACGCCAAGCTGTCGCCGACGATATCGGCCACGCAGTGGAAGATTTCGGGTGTTTGATAGTTGTGGGCCAGGATGACGGCATTTYGCTCGCGCTTGAGCGCCAAAATGGCCTCGATGTCATCGCTGAACGCTGCCCATTCCCCTGGTGGGATGACGCGCCAGACGCGCCGATAAAGAGACGCGGCTGAAGGTAACGCCCCGCTCATCGGCCCCTCCAATTATAATCCATCTGACTATAACGGATATATATCTATGCCGACTATAAGCGTGTCAACCCCGCGCGACGGGCAATTTTGTGCCGACTATGGGCGTCTCGTCCAGGACAGCGTGGCGGAAGCGATAGAGCCTTKCCGGTCGCCCGCCCGTATCGACAGAAATCTCGCCGGTCTCCTCAACCAGTTCCTGCTGCTCTATGAGGCGACGAAAGTTCGGCTTGTTGATCAGCCTGCCGGCGAGCGCTTCGACGGTTCGTTGCAGCTGTAGCAAAGTGAATGACTGCGGCATCAGCTCAAAGACGACCGGCCGGTATTTGATCTTGGAGCGCAGTCGCGCAATGCCGGTCGCCACGATGCGACGGTGATCGGCGACCATGGATTTGCTGGGCACCAGCGAAGGCCGCGTCGCGTCGCGCGCGCTTCCGGCCTCTTGGACCAGACCTGCTTCGTAGATTAACTCATAGCGCTGAAGCGCGAGTTCCTCATTCCAATRGCGGCCGTCGAAGCCGAAGGCTGTCGCTGTCCGCTGTCGACGTTCGCGTCTCGTCGCCGCGTCGCCGGCGCCGTCTGCCCATTCAATCAGTCGCGGCCGCAGGACGTCCAACTCTATCGGCGGCGTGCCGGAGCGGTGGTCCTCCCATGGAAAATATTCATACCAACTTCGCCAGCCGCATTTTGGCGAGCTCGCCACCTGTTCCTTGCGCGTGAGCGCGAGATAGCTGATGGAGATAGCGCGCTGCCGGCGCCCGGAGCCGATGCGGTCTCGATCGGCGAAGGTGTAGAGCTGCTCAATATAGCCCAGCGGATGGCCGGTCTGCTGCTCCACCCATCCCCTCAACCCGGATTGCAGCGATCGGTGCTCAAGCGCAAATGGTCCGGAAGGTAGCGTATCCGCTTGCCCGATGGTGAGGACACAGGGTTCATTTTCGTTTACAGCGACGACAAAGGCGATCAGGTCCACTGTGACTTCGTCGGCCTTTACGGCCGCTCGATCTTTCTTGGTTCCTTTTGCCTGTTTGTCCATGGTGGCGAAAGCGGTTGGTAGGCCGGGTGCCTTAATCGATTTAATTTAAACGCAGCTGTCTGCACGTCAACACCGCGCAGCTCCACGCTTTTTTAGCTCTTCGCATTTGCACAAGAACGTGCCAAACGCGACACCTGCGGTGGGTGACGTCGGGGAAGGAAGGCATGCATTGAGCACAGCAGGTGATTCGAGGGCGATTACACCGCCCGATATTCGGGCCCGTAAGGGTGGCGTCCCCCTGGTGTGCCTGACGGCCTATACGACGCCGATTGCAAGACTGGTCGATCGACATTGCGACATCGTTCTTGTCGGCGACAGCGTGGGCATGGTGCTGCACGGCCTGCCGTCGACGCTCGGCGTCACCCTCGACATGATGATCATGCATGCCAAGGCCGTGCGCGGTGGCCTGGAGAAGGCGCTGATGGTCGTTGACCTGCCGTTCGGCTCTTATGAGGAAAGTCCCGAGCAGGCGTTCCGCAACGCGGCTCGTTTAATGGCTGAGACCGGCTGCGCGGCTGTCAAGTTGGAGGGCGGCGAGGCGATGGCCGCTACTATCCAATTCCTCGGTGCTCGTGGCATCCCTGTCATGGCTCATATCGGCCTGACGCCGCAGGCAGTCAACGCTTTCGGCGGCTACCGCGTGCAGGGCAGGGGAGAGGACGCCGAGCGGATCAGGCGCGACGCGATATCGGTCGCGCAAGCCGGGGCCTTTTCGGTCGTGCTTGAAAAGGTGCCAGAGCAGCTCGCGCGCCGCATCACCAGCGAGATTGGCATCCCAACCATCGGCATCGGCGCCTCACCGGCCTGCGACGGCCAGATCCTGGTGAGTGACGACATGCTCGGCCTGTTTTCCCCATTCAGGCCGAAATTCGTCAAGCGCTACGCAGAACTCGGTGACCAGGCCGGCGCCGCGACCGCGGCCTATGCGGATGAGGTGCGCAAGCGGCGCTTCCCTGCTGCCGAGCACGTCTTTGCCGATGCGCCCAAAGATGCTGACGCTGACGCGACAGGAAGCGGAGGAGCCGCATGAGCGTGCCGCCGCGAAAGGCGTGTCGAAGAATACTGGGCTGATCGGGTGGCCAATCTTCGCAATCGGGTGCGGCACGCGATCCATCATTGCCGCCACCTAATGGGCGGTGGCTCAGAGAGATCCTGATGTTTGGTGAGGGAAGCAGTATCTAACTGCGTTTCCTGATGAGGGAAATTGTGCGTTGCACAAAACTTGACGCGTGGCTAGCGTTCTTCCGCTGCGGGAATCGGGTTTGGGTAATACGTGACGAAGCAGTGAGAACCAATGCTTCGTCGAAAGTGCATTCATACCTGAGGATCCTGATGACCGTTACGAATACCGACAAAGCCGTCGCTACAAATCTCGAAGCAATCGCACGAAACGGCAGTATGCTACGTCGCATGGCCGTGCGCATTCCGACATATCTGTCGGATCTTCGCGAGAATCCAGCGTGGCTGCCGATGTTCGTGCTCGCCCGCACTATGCCGGCACGGAGAATGCACTGGCTTGGTGCAAAGCCTGTTCGAGCGTCGCAGAAAGGGCGCGAAACAATGTTTGTCGGCGTCAATCGCCGGGACGTTGTCGATGCGCTGCAGTCGGATGGGCYTTTTTCCGGACTCGTCTTGCCCAAATTTATCCATGAGGAGATTGCAGCTTTCGTGCGATGCACACCTTGCTTTGGAAATTTCGATCGCCGTTTCGAATTCATGCCGACGGAGCATGCACAGGCTGAAGCTCGGTTCGGCCGTCCCTTGCTCAGCGGCCACTATTTCGAGCGCATTCTCGGCTGCAAGGCGGCAGTTGCCATCCAAAACGATCCGTTGCTCATGGATATCGCTCAACACTATCTGGGCGGCCAGGCGAAACTGATCACCACGCGCGTTTGGTGGAGCTTCCCCACCACCCAGGCCTCCGACGCAGACAAGAACCTGGCATCACTCGGCAAATACCACTTCGATCTTGATGACTGGCGGATGTTGAAGTTCTTCTTTTACCTACTGCCGGTAGACGAGGGCACCGGCCCGCATGTCTACGTCCGCGGCAGTCACAAGCGACGCGCGCTCAAGCATCAACTGACGCTTCTCGTCGGCCATCCCGCAGAAGAGGTACTGGGCGTCTATGGCGAGCAAAGCGCCGTGACACTTACCGGAGAGGCAGGGCTTGGTTTCGTCGAGGATCCGTTCGGCTTCCACATGGGCACCGTACCGGCGCACAGCCCGAGGCTGATGATGGAAGTCGGCTTCGGCGTTTCGCCGCCCTCGCGGCGACGCTTCCACGGCGAACCGGTTATTCGCTGATTTAGGCCAAGTCCCGAAACAGCTTTCCCAACCGAAGATCATTGTCTGGCAGGCAATAAGCAATGGCGCCACCCCGGAAACAACCAGCGTCCACGGTCGGGCGTTTTCCGCCACATGGTGCCATTGCAATCCTGCCATCACCGAAGCCCGAGAAAGGAGACGAGTGGTAATATGTCCCGGCGCCAACGGCGCTATACCCCGCCGAAGGCCCTGACCGGGATAGTTCGGCTGCCAAGGTTTCAACTTCGCATTCCAGGATCGCGGCTAGCATCAGCCGAGAAATGGGGCCGTGGCCGTTTTCGGGTAGTATTCAGAAACTCTAAGCGGCCTACATGCGTTGGGCGGCAATAGTCTTGACCCTTCGCAACGCCCCGCCGATTGCCTATGCATCGGAGTGAACTTTTTCAAGAATTCTATGGCTCTGACGCAGGCATCCGGCGACCCGCCGGGCGGCCGACCGGCTCGGGTCGCTTCAGCCGCCAATCAAGCCAAACAGGGCCACGAGCTGGGGTATTGATGTTCAACTCACTTGCAAATTCTCCACTCGTGACGCAACGCCCATCATCTCGGCCTCCTCAAGAATTCCCACAGGCAGGGACAATGATTTCACGATGCGATCCCGATAGCCCTTGTTGTACCTTAAGCCCGACTCGATGTTTTGGATTTCCTCAGTGGCTAACCCGCTCGTCACCGCCACGTCTTCGATCGAATATCCAAGGTGTTCACGATAAGCGCGAATGACGTGCACCCCCTCTGACATAGCCACCAAAACCGGCTCGGGAATGCGTGAGTCCTTCATAGAAACCTCCAAGAAGACTAGGGGCGCCGGATGATCGGGAGGCTCCTTCCCGATCTGCCCCTCCCAGACGCGCAATTCTCAAGGAGGACTCACGTATCCGGTGCTAAAGCTGGTCACAGCGTTTTGTGAGGGTCCGATTAACGACAATCTGTGTTCAGGTCCAGACACCCTGGGGGTCAGGATCAAGCCGGCCAGGGACGAATCCGCCGATTTGTGGTCGCTGCTCACAACCCTCTTGGTGGCATGCCAATTGCATAGTCACAGCCATGATACGCATCCCGACATTGCCGTCGCGCAGGTAACCCAGGAGTTCACATAACGTTCGTCCGAACGCAATCTGCTGCGCATCCCGTGGGACGCCCAGCTCCGTTGGATGTTGCTGCGCTTGGCAGACAGGATCGCTATCCCGCAGATCGCTTTCAGGCTGTCAGCTAGGGCTGCCATGACGATTCCCGTAAAACAAACATTCAGGAGAACTCATGAATCGACCATATGAATATCTGCTTCGCCGGCTCTCCCGGCGGGAAATAACACCAGATCCTCTTCAAATCCGTGTTGATCAAAAAGGAAAACGAAAAATGCCTACCTCAAAAGAAGACAATGTAGGGCTCTTGAGGCTCCTCAAATTGTGGTCTAACTGGCCGCGAACGATACTTGCTGCCACGGCCTTGGCCATTATAATGACCGCTCCAGCTACAGCAGTCCCCCAAGGCGCTGACAAGCACAAGTCCGAACATAGCTTGGTCGTTGAAGGCTGGCTGAGTTGTATACTTGGGGCATTGTGCATTGACGATCCAGAGGTCCTCGATCACCGGCGGTCACYTGGCCCGCTTGATGCACGGYGATGAGCTTTCGGCGGCCTGAGGTGGCGCTCTGGTCGCCATTGCGGTACGTTTTGCCGCCCCGTCGGGCGCCGGGGTTGATCCGCCGGTGATGGCAGGCGGGGCTTTGCGGCGCGTTCGTTTCGGGGTTCCCCTCGTTTATGTCGCGAGTTGAAGGATGCGACTGAGGACGATGCGCAGGATGCGCCGGTCCGCGCAGAATGCCGGCAGGTGCAGGCGGGGATTTGGGTCTTCGTTTCGACCACACGCGCGGCGATCATGATGAGGCGCAAACGCAGCGTGTCGAGTCGGACGACGGCAGAGCTCGTTTCGGCATCGCGGCGCGCAAGCCCCGCATAAGCCAGTTGGCGCCGGCATGCAGGAACAGCCGGAACTGGTTAGCCGTCGCTCTTGAGGAGGATGTGCGGTGGCCAGTGAGATGCGTCTTCCAGGACTTGATGTGGTTTTCGGCCGCGCCGCGCCGRCAGTATTCGCCATTGTTGGCCGACGGCACGCCGCCGTCGAAACGGGCAATCACGGACTTGCCTGTGACAGATGACAAACCGCTCAGATGCGGTAGGAGTGGGGTCTCCGGAAATAATTAGAATTGGCGTAAGCGACCAATCCCACAGCGTTTCAACGGCTTTCACCACCTCCGCCAACCCTTATGAATCAGGCTGGCTGATCGRCAAATGTCCGGCCTCCCGCAAGGCGCCTAGGAAGAGAGTGGCATGGTCGTCGACACTAATCTTTGCCTGCATCGACAGGGGCATGCCGGTCCAATTCTCCAGTGGCGCGGTCAAAGCCGAGAAAGTCCCGCCGACAATGCAATGGCGAATACCCACGCCTCGTATGTCCAAAGCCAGCACGCCCGTCCGGTCACTTGGATATCGGATGGCCGCGATCCGCTGGACCGCCGCGTCACCGTCCACCCGCACGTCGAAAAGTAGGAGACCGCGGCTCCTGGCGGCTATCGCCGCAGCCTTTTCAGTGAAGCCTATGGAGAGCGCGCCGACACTTTCGACCGCCATCTGGAATACCAGCGAATCCAGTTCATCCGCAGCCATGGGAGCAATTGCGCGCAACACCGGGGTAATTGCAACGACGCACACGGCTTGTTCACAGATGTCGGCCCACRCCCGACCCATTTGGTTTGGGTGACGCTCGGCCCTTGRCCCGCGTGTGCTCCGATTCGAACCAGYCTTGGGCGGAAGGCGCGGGAAGGTAATGACGTTGGCCTTCCGCTCGAGACCCATAACTCGGTTCCTTAGGTCCTCGAAGCTCCGCCACCTGGCGCTTGATTGAAGCGTCGAGAAGCTTGTTTCTGAAGCTCCGGCCTCTTTCAGAGTCTATTTTGTTATGCCTGGATCTTGGACATGCAGTGAGGTGGGCCGTCTATCAGTTTCGTGTTTCTTGCAGGCTCAGCCCGCTTGAGCACAGCGGCACGTCAGCGCATCAAATTCGTCCTCAGTTCACAAACGAGGCTCCCTGGGGTACTGGGAGAGCAGAGAAATCTCCGGTCGCAGCCTACCCGGTCAAAACAGGAAACCCCAACGATGAAGACTCTCGTCGTCTGCTCCGGCGGATTGGACTCCATTTCCCTTGCTCACAAAGTGGCAGCGGAGCACGAACTCGCCGGCCTGCTATCCTTCGATTACGGCCAAAGGCACAGCAAGGAATTGGACTTCGCCAGCCTTTGCGCGGAGCGTCTGAACGTCCCGCACAGCATCATCGACATCTGCGAAATCGGCCGCGGCCTTTCCGGCTCCGCGCTTACCGACAATGTGGAGGTACCCGATGGGCACTACGCCGAAGACATGATGAAGGTCACGGTGGTGCCCAATCGGAACGCCATCATGTTGGCCATCGCCTTCGGCTTCGCTGCCGCGCGCAAGTCGGAAGCGGTGGCGACGGCCGTGCATGGTGGCGATCACTTCATCTATCCGGACTGCCGACCAGCCTTCATCGACGCCTTCCAGATGATGCAAGACCGCGCGCTCGAAGGCTACGCGAATATTCGACTCTATACGCCTTATGTGAATCTCACAAAGGCGGACATAATTGAGGATGGAGCCCGCCACGGCACGCCATTTGCGGAGACCTGGTCCTGCTACAAGGGCGGCAAGCGTCACTGTGGACGGTGCGGGACGTGCGTCGAGCGGCGCGAGGCGTTTCATCTCTGTGGCCACCCAGATCCCACCGACTACGAGGACGCCGACTTCTGGCTGGACGCGTTGCGCAGGAGGGGGGTGTAATGTTCCGCATCACCAAGGAATTCCACTTTTCAGCCTCTCATCAACTCACGTCCCTGCCGCCTGACCACCAGTGCGCGCGCCTGCACGGGCATAACTACATCGTCGAAGTGGAGCTATCGGGCAAGGAACTGAACGAGCACGGCTTTGTCCGCGACTATCACGATTTGGCACCGCTCAAACGTTATATCGACGATAAATTCGACCACCGACATCTCAATGACGTGCTGGGGCATGAAAAGGTTACCGCGGAATGTCTGGCCAGACACTTTTATGAATGGTGCAAGGCACGCTTGCCCGAAACCACGGCCGTGCGGGTTAGCGAGACGCCGAAAACATGGGCCGAATGCCGGCCATGACCGATACGCATCCCGCAATCCGCGTGAGTGAGATTTTCGGGCCGACGATCCAGGGCGAGGGCGTGCTCATCGGTCTGYCGACGGTCTTCGTCAGAACCGGCGGGTGTGATTATCGCTGTTCCTGGTGYGACAGTCTGCATGCGGTCGACAGGCAATTCCGGGATGAATGGCAGATGAYGTCCTGCGACGCCGTGTGGCAAAAGATTGTCGCGCTTTCCGGCGGCCGCCCGTTGATGGTTTCGCTGTCAGGCGGCAATCCGGCTATCCAGCCTTTCGGTGCTCTCATCAAACGAGGCCATGACGAGGGCTACCGATTTGCTCTGGAAACCCAAGGTTCCGTGGTCCGGGAATGGTTCGCCGAACTTGACGTGCTGGTCCTTAGCCCAAAGCCGCCGTCAAGTGAAATGAGGACCGATTGGGCTATTATCGAGGCATGCTTCCAGGCGGCGCAGGACAAGCCGCAAGTCGTGCTGAAGCTCGTTGTTTTCGACGAAAATGACTATGCCTTTGCGAAAGAGGCCGCGGCGAGATTTCCGCGACTTCCAGTCTATCTGCAACCCGGCAATCACACGCCGCCACACCCCGGAAATGAAGACGCTCCTGTCGACGTTGATGGAATAATGAAACGCATGGAGTGGCTGGTAGACAGCGTAACCGGCGACAGGTGGTTCGAAGCCCGCGTGTTACCACAGCTGCACGTTATGCTCTGGGGCAACAAACGAGGCGTTTAGCCAGCACTCGCCGGGGCGACAGCCTTCGRCATCCCATAGCAAGAAATCGACAATCAAGATGCCGATCGCAGCCTCGTAAAGAGCTTGCGTCGATGGCTTTCCTGTCGCTGCCAGGCAGCATGTAGGCCCAGAGCGACACTCCACCCTGACCGTCGGCCCTTCTGTCGAATAGGCACGCGCCAGCGGCCAGTGCAGAAACCTGCATAAGCAAGATATGCAGGATCCTGCGCGTTTCTCGCGTCGCCGCAGTTTTGGCGCGACGCTTGCTGCGACGTTGTCGCGTTCGACTGAGGCGCCGCGATGAGAGGCCAGGCTGCTATATGCAGCCACATGAACCCTCGCAATTTCCCGTGCTGCGGAAATGGCTAGCAATCGATCAAACGCGATTGACGCGAATTTTACGATCAAAATGCTCAAACTGCAGCTGAGTGCCTGGCCGTTCCACCCTCGAAATATTTGTCGAACTTCGCCGCAATGCTCCTTACGAACGGGCGATTTTCCGCCGGCACGACGAATCGGTCGCCTTGGAGTTCGAGCAGTCGAGCAGGATCATTAAGGGCTATGGAGCTTGCCTGACGGAGGAGCTTCTGGCCGGCTTTCCCGAAGCTCTCCACCAAGTCGATCGCCGAGAAGGCGAAATCGCACATCAGTCGCTCAATGATCCAGCCCCGGACGCGATCGTCGTCGGAAAATGCTATGCCGCGGACGGCGGCCAGCTTCCCGTCTTCCGTCATGCTCCGGTATTCGCCGGTCGAAGGCATGTTCTGCACATAGCCTTGACGAAACCGGCCGATGGACGAAGAGCCAAGTCCAATCAACGTCTCGCAGCGATCCTCGGTGTAACCCTGAAAATTGCGATGCAATTCTCCCGCGCGGGCCGCTATCGCCAACGCATCGCCCGGCCTTGCGAAATGGTCGAGCCCGATTGATTCGTATCCATTGTCCTCGATCGCTCGCGCAGCAAGTTGCGATTGCGCAAACCGCTCCGTCGGACCGGGGAGCCATGCCTCGTCGATCATCGTCTGATGTTTCTTGAACCAGGGCACGTGAGCATAGCCGAACAGGGCGATCCTGTCCGGTTCCTGGGTCAGCGCCTGCGCCACGGTGGAACGCACGCTCTCGCTGGTTTGATGCGGCAGGCCATAGAGCAGATCAAGGTTCACGGAATCTACTCCCCGGGAGCGAACGCCATCGACGACTGCCTTGGTCTGCAACAAACTTTGCTCGCGGTTGATCGCTCTTTGCACTTTCGGATCGAAGTCCTGCACGCCGAGGCTCGCCCTGGTCATGCCGATTTCGGCAAGCGCGTCGAGGCGGACTCCGTCCATATCGTTCGGATCGATCTCGACGCTGATTTTGGCATCATCGAGAAAATCAAAATTGTCTCGCAGCGCCGTCCCCAATGTCACCAGATGCTGCGGCTTCAGCATGGTCGGCGAACCGCCCCCGAAATGAACCGCGCGAACTCGGCCCTTGCCGCTGACAAGGCTGCCAACCGTCGCGATCTCTGCATACAACGACTGCAAATAGGYGGCGACCGGCGCATAGTGACGTGTATGTTTGGTATGGCACGCRCAAAACCAGCAGAGCCTGTCGCAATAGGGAATATGCAGGTAAAGCGATAGCTCCCCGCCGCCTTCGAGTGCCTCCARCCAGCCGCGATAAACGACCGCATCGATACCTTGATGGAAATGCGGTGTGCTGGGGTAACTGGTATAGCGCGGGACATTCTCACCAAGTCTGGCAGCAAGTTCCGATCGCATGTCGTGGTCAACCTGTTTGAGTCGCCAACTGTGGACGCACAGATGAGCCAAAGCACTGATTTCGGTCAGCCTCCAGCATGACAAACTGCCGCAAGGATTTTTCTACCGTCGATGGTTATCGTGCCGGCGCTTGGGACCGGGAGGGCGATCAGATCGGGAGAGCGATCAATGACACTACGGCAYGGTCTTCACAGTTCCGGCATCCCCGTCTATTGCCTGTCTTGYCAGGCACGGCACCGTGGCCTCTGCAGCGCACTCGATCCAGATCGTTTGGCCAAGCTCGCCAAGACTTCGTCACGGCACAGGGTCGAACGGGGCATCGAACTGATTGGCGATGCCGAGACCCTCAACAGCTATTCGAACGTGCTTTYGGGCGTGGTGAAGCTGACGAAGAGCCTCTCGGACGGCCGCCAGCAAATCGTCGGTCTCCGGTTCGCGCCGGATTTTCTGGGACAGCCCTTCGAGGCGAAAAGCGCGATCCATGCCGAAGCGGCAACGACTGTCTCGATATGCTCGTTTCCGAAAGCGGYAATCGAAAAGATGATGAAGCAATCACCGGAGCTCGARCATCGCCTGCTCAAGCAGACGCTGAAAGAGCTCGACGAAGCACGCGAATGGATGGTGACTCTGGGCTGCAAGACCGCGCCTGAGAAGGTAGCGAGCTTTCTTCTCATGATCGCCCGCAACATCGATTCCAGTGTTGGCCCGGCGGCCAGCTCGRCGTGCTTCGATCTGCCGCTGACGCGCGCCGRCATCTCTGATTTCCTTGGAATTACAAATGAGACGGTGAGCCGTCAGCTGACCAGACTGAGAATGGACGGCGTGATCCGGATCGAGAACAGCCGCCGTGTCACGGTAGACGACATGAGCCGGCTGGAACAACGTTGCGGTGGGCGGTGGCCGAGGCGCAACCGCTCCATTTACGAGACCTGAGCCGCTCTTGCCTCGCTTGCCTGGCCCGGGAAATGGCAGGATCGCGTTCGAGCGCGATGCGTCAACGCAAGCCTTCTAAAAAGTGGCATAGCATCTATCGAACCGAGAATCCGTTGTGGCCGCTGCTGATGCTGAGATAGGCCACAGTTTCGTGGCCAAGATGTTTGCCGATGAACTCGCCGGTTATCGGGTCGTCGATGCCGAAGAACTGCTTGACCGACCACGCGAGGAACGGTTGCCAGCTGTTGCCGGGGGYACTGCTCCAGCAGCGACATGACTTTCCTGCAGGAAAAACCAACGCCGRACCCAGCGCTCGCATAKGTGCCGATCGCCGCGCGGAATTCCGGAAACGGGGCGAGGTTCAGGAATTCATCGAGAATGAAGAGCGCCGAGATGTCYGGCGTCCTGCGGTTCCTCTCCATGGCATCAAGCGCGCCCGCCCTTGAGGAGGATGCGCAACCACGGGGAGTAGGGCTCCATCTTGCCGAGCGGCATGTCGATGTAGACCGTTATCGGCCGATTCTTGAGGTCCGCGAAGTCGCTCCCCTTCAAACTCTCCTGGAGTTCGTCGTCGCGTCAAAGGGCGACCTTGCTTGCCAGCGTCGCCTCCAAAGTCTGGCGGCCACGATCCCGAGCTTTCTCAAGCACCGCATAACCGGCTTCCGCCGCCAGCGGGAGTGGGGCAACTTCTTTGCAACGGCCTACAGATAGCGGCCCTTCTGGGAAGCCGACTGGCACACGGCAGTCATCGTCTGCCGCTGAGCCGGCGCCATGTRCTTGACGTACAATATCACCGCCGTGAGGAACCCTGCGGCATCGTCGTTGATCGGTGACGCGTTCGGGTCGCGGGGAAACATCTGCTCTGCCAGTGAACGGGCATCGGCTAACGTGCGGACCTGCGCCAGGGGATTGTAGCGATGCTTTGCCCTCCCGAGCAGTCGAAGGACGCAATGGATAGATTTCGTGCCCAATCGATTTGCCCCACCGCGACGTCATTTTCGTAGTGCTCACCCTTAGGGTCAATCACTACGCAGCTGCCTCAGTTGCCAGAAGATGTAAGAAACTTCTGTATCCTAAATATTGTCTGGCGTATTAGATTTCTCTAATGGCCGGTTCGGCCTAGGCCAGCCGAACTGGTGGCTCCAAAGCTCTGGCTGCCATGGCTGCAGCTGTACAATTTCTTCAGCGAAAGCACAAAAATGGCAATGACTTTCTGCCGTCGCGCCTCTTTACTTACTACTACGCGCGGTTCATAGAGCACCGGGTTCCGGTCGATTTGTCGATTTCGGCGCACAGCTTAGGAACGGCATGTGGCTCGTCACCGAGATGGGTGTCCGCCTAAGGATGACTGGCCATTCTCCGGCCCATGACCCGGAAACACGTGTTTTCCTACCGGATCAAGGGCCACAACGGAGCCGCCAACCGAAATTGTGAAAGAGGCACTGATTTTCAAAGCATTTCAACGCCTCGGTTCGTGACCGTTCCTTGACCGTGCTCAAGGGACATTTGGCGATGGGCTATCCGTTTCTGTTCGGATTTTCCGTCTATTCGAACTTCGATCGTAAGAGCACCTTCCTCCCGGTGCCGGACCGAATGACTCGCCTTTGGTTGAGGGCCGCGCGGTCCTCGCAGTCGGATACGATGACGATAAGCAGTGCGAGCCGAATCCCACTTGCCAGCCAAGTGCGAAGTTCGGCACGCTACTTGATGTTCGCGATCTAGTGTGCAAGGCGTTGTTTAGCGGGAAATTATTGTTGCTCGGGCTGGGGGGGCAAAATCATTCGATGGAACAGGCTTTAACAAGACCGCCGACTCGTCTCAAATGCTGCGGGTCTCTGCGCAGAAGGCAGGAACAATTTAGCTGTTAGCGGTTAGCGGTGCGCCTTTTCGCACCATGCGATCATGGTTTAGGATGGTGCGTAACACCAAGGTCGGCATTTCGCCCGGCCAAGTTTATCCAGAGGACGGCGATGGCCAAGGACGATCACCCCAAGTTTTCAATCAACATAGACGGCGTGCATTTCGAGGTACAAAAGGAAAGCATTACAGGGGCTGAACTGAAGCAGATTGCCGGCAAGGACGCGCAATATCAATTATTCCTGGAAGGTCACGGTCACGACAGCGACCGTCAGATAGGTGATACCGAGGCGGTGACGTTAAAAAACGGCATGCATTTTTACACTGTTCCTCCGGCGACCTTCGGTTGATGTCGATCATAGAGCGGCATTTCGAGGCCTTCGTCGGCCGGTACGCTGGCGTCACCATGGAGCCGCAGGCCGGGGGCACAGTCGTGGTAAGCGTCCCGGCCGTTGCTTTGCCCCCGGGTTGGAATCGGACCGCGGTCGCGGTAAAATTCATACTGCCTGCGGGTTATCCGCAAGCAGCTCCCGACTGTTTCTGGACCGAGCCGGCCCTGGCGCTTGAACATGGCGGCGCGCCGCAGAACACTGGACAGCAGGCTGCGCCTGGTATCCCGCCTGGCTGGCTCTGGTTCTCTTGGCATCCTGCGACGTGGCAACCAAACAGCGACAACATGTTCACCTATCTGAACGTCATTCGTCGCCGGCTTGGCGAGGTGCGATGAACAGGCTCGTTTTTCGCGTTGGCGAATGGACAGCCCTTCGCGATGCTCTGYTTAAAGACGCGCCCCTCGAGGCGGCGGCAGCTCTGCTCGTTGCCCAAGGGCATTTCGACGGCGGCATGCGCCTTGTGGTGCGCGAGGTCGTTCACCCGGCGGCCGAGGACTATGTCCGTCGCAGTAATATCGAAGCCAGCCTGCAGCCGGCCTTCGTTGCAAACATGCTGAAGCGCGCTCGGATGGAGGGCATTGGCCTTATCCTCGCGCACTCGCACCCGCGGCAGCGCAACCTTGCTTTTTCTCCGGTGGACGATGCTGCGCAGGTCGTTCTCGCACCGGTTCAGCATTTTCGTGCGCCCAAGGGCCCGCATGGCTTCCTTGTCGTCGGGCCAAGAGGGTTTCGCACGCGCTTATTCGATGCGGCTGGGCAGACGACTCTGGAGATCGAGCGCGTGCAGGAGGTTGGCGCGACACTGCACACTTATGACCGCGACGGYGTCGACGCGGGTGAGCCGATGCCCGAGATTTTCGATCGCAATGTACGTGCCTTTGGYGCGGCAGGGCAGCGGCTGCTGAATGGCATGACAGTTGGGGTGGTTGGTGTCGGCGGTACCGGGTCCGTCGTGGTCGAGGAACTTGCTCGCCTCGGCACCGGTCGCTTGATCTTGATTGATCCGGAGTCGGTCGAGGAAACCAACTTGAACCGCTTGATTGGCGCTGAAGAAGGCGATGTGGGCCTGCGCAAGGTTGCGGTGGCTGAAAAAGCGGCCAAGCGCGCTCGCCGCGATATAAGAGTCGATGGGTATGCCGAGACGGTAGTCGCAGAGGCCACGACACGTCGGCTTCTCGACTGCGACTTCGTCATGTGCTGTACGGACTCCCATGGAAGCCGCGCCGTGCTTAACCAGTTGGCCTATCAATATCGTTTGCCGATGATCGACGTGGGCGTGCGCATCGATGCCAAGGACAGCTTGGTTACCAACATGTCCACACGCGTGCAAATGTTGGCCGAAACGCTGGCCTGCCTGAACTGTCACCCATTGCTCGATCCTGTCGCTATACGCCGCGACTTGCTCGCCGACCAGACCAGTGATCCGTATTTCGTGGGTCATTTCGAACCCCAACCGGCGGTCATATCGCTTAATGYGGCTACCTCCTCAATGGCGGTGTCCATGTTGTTGTCGGCGAGCACTGGTTTTCCAGGTCAGGCCCGGCACCTAGTCGGGAGGCCGATCGACGGTGCGGTACGTCCCATCAAATCGACGCCGGATCCGACCTGTATCGTCTGTGCTGCCGGCAATGCCCTCGCCATGGCGGACTCATGGCCGATGATCTGGCGACGGCATGAAGGCTGATGCGCGCGCCATCGTGTTGGTTGAGGGCGGCGAGGCGCCGCCAGCAGCGTTCATCGCACGCCAGCTTCATCTGAAGACCTATCGAGCACCGTCCGATTTGGCCGACGAAGGTGTGCGGGCATTGCTGGTATTGGCCCAGGATCTTTCCCGTCCTGACAGCTTGCGTCAGTTGGTGAAGCGCCTGCTGCCACTCGCCCAGGCCGCCCAGCGCGGCATATTGATCGTCGTGGTTGCATTGCCCGGTCAAGAGGCAGCGGCGCTCGGTGCCGCGAAGTCCGGAACAGGGGTTCTGGCGCAATGGGACAAAAAGCCCGGTGTTATACTCAGCCAGCTTGCCGTTCTATCCGATTGGGAAAAGATTGCTGAGGCCTGTGCACGCTGCCGTTGCGGGCCTTCGRCCAATTTGAGCCTGCTGGTTCTGGATAGCGATGGGGGCCCGTTGGAAGAGACCCTCGACCCGGAAGTCGATCTCCTGATGCGCCGCGCCTTTCATGACTTTGCAGCCATCAGGATTTCCAGCGAAAACGGAGGGAAATCCCGGGCGTCGGTGTGGAAAGTCGAAACGGAAGGCTACGGCCTGTTGACACCGTTCATCGTCAAGTGCGGCCCGGCAGCACAGATCGAGGAGCAGATCAACACCTACCGCGATGTCGTTGCCGATCGAGTGCCCTTCAGGGGGTGTGCGCCGCTTTGCCTCGACCGCTGTGTTCTTGGGGCTACATTGCAACTTTCCGTGTCCCGGTTCGTCGAACATGCGGATCGGCTTGACGCCGTGGTCACACAGAGAGACGTACGCCCGGTCATCGAGGCGATATACGACCGCGTTTTGCGCCGATGGCGAGAGGAGCCGGAAGTGAAGACGTTGTCGCTTCTGCCGGAATTCCTGCCGCGTCCGCGCCAGACAGCTTACGAGCCAGGACTTTTCCGGACCTATCGGAGACTGGGAAGGGTCGGTTTCAAGGGCCCTTCGCCAAAGGCATTCTTCAACCGCCTAGGATCCATCCCAGCCGGTCTGCACGCGGTCTRCCGCGCCCATGATGATTTAAACCTGCGCAATGTTTTCGTATGCGAAGGGCTTTCTGATGCTGTGTTGATCGATTTCACGCGCGCCGCGCGTAGGCCCTTATCTCACGATGTCGCCCGACTGGATGTCGGACTGGCTTTTGATGACCAGCTTCAAGATGCGCAGCAGATACCTGATAATGTCCTCGAGGACTTCTATAGCGGCGATTTGTTCGCGGTATCCATCAGTCACATGCTGGAGGGCCATTCTGCACAGCATCGCCTTGAAGCTATCGTTACTCTGCGAACGACGATCCTCAGGGAAGGCCGTGCCGTCTCCTTGGATGTGCGGCGTGAATACTCTATCGCTGTCTGCGCCGGTCTGCTCTATTTCGCCAAAGGAAAAGGCCCTAATGCCGCGCGCGCATATCAATGCGCAGCCAATCTCCTGACGCAGGTGACGAATCCGTCTCTCTGGTGAGGGATACAAGATTAAGTCGGTAATTATGAAGACGCGAGAGATCCACCAGAAAGGCGTCGTCGAACGCCAGGCCGAAGCGGTTGAACTGGTCAAGAAACCGGGAGATGTAGCCATCGTTGAGCGCGGCGTGGTGCGATCCTTGGTTATGCGCTGCCCCGATGGCTGTGGCGATATCCTGACCGTCAATTTGGACGGCCGCGCCGGGCCTGCGTGGCGCCTGTACAATGGCAAAGATGGTTTGACGATCTTCCCTTCGGTATGGCGTGACACAGGCTGCGGCGCGCATTTCATCGTCTGGGACGACGTTATCCATTGGACCAACGACGCCTGGATAGTCCGGCGCGACCCTATTCTTGAGCGGGCTGTCGAAGCCAAGCTGACTCACGACTTTATTTCCTATGTGGACCTGGCCACGACGCTCGGCGAAGTCCCCTGGGCTGTCCTCGACGCTTGTCGAAGTTTGGCTAGCACCGGCGCCGCGGTCGAGGACCGAGATAAACGCCGGCCTTGGTTCAAGCTGTCCGGTCAGGACGGACCAACGAAGGAGGAGTTGATTCCGCCCGAAAGGGCGTGAGCCGGATCGTTCCCGTGTGGACGATGGGCAAGGCGATCTCGTTAGCAGGYACGATCCTGGGRCGAACTCTCTCAAGGTCGTTCRACAGATTAACACGCCTCACTCCGCTGACCCCATATGTGACGGCACGCTTATCGCAAGATTGTTGAGTAGTGATTAATCGGATCGCTTGAGATCATATGTCGGGCCTTTGCGTCCCGCGTCTCGGATCGATCGATCACACCAACTGCTCATTCTCTCGCAAGTTCCGGCACCAGCTCAGCACGTCAGCAAGGTAACAGTAGAGATGTTCCCCGTATCTGGCCGCTTTCTATGCCGCGCGCGCCAAGGCTGGCGGCATAGGCTCCGCTCTGTAGATATCGCCGTTCGTCATTACCTTCCAGGCGATGCGCGCGATATTGTTCGCTAGCCCCACGGCAGCCAGTTTCGGCGGCTTGTTCTTGAGTAGGCCGGCGAGCCAGGGTGAGACGGCGCCTCGGCCGCGTCGGAAATGCCTGATAGCGATAGCCCCGGCCACCAGCACGCTGCGCAAGGTTTCGTCGCCGGCGCGCGTGAGCACGCCGAGCAGAAGGAGCTTGACCTCAACAACCCAATCAGAGAAGCCTGCTAGAGCTCATTTGCTCCCAGCCGGAACCGGTCACCGAATTCACTTGGYGGATGCTAGCCACCCCTCATGATTGTCGTCCTGCCCATGCCGCTGTCGCCGTAGATGGCGACGCCCGCGGCATGCGGCCTGTCATCCCATCCTGCCAAGGGAAAGATCGTCGAGATCCTCTTCGATCACCCCGGCCGCGTAAAGCTGGTCGAGCAGGTCGGCGACTGCAAGGGCRCTCGCTCCGTCCGTTGCGACCCGCATAATCAGCTCCGAGGCTGTATAGTTGCCGGACGCGATTATTTGGCCAACGGAAATCGGAACGAGCTCGTCGAGCACCCAATGCTCAGTATTGCGTGAGCGGAGACGGAAGTGCCGGTTCTCTGCCTCGTATTGCAGGTCTTGGCGGAAGCGGATCGGCAGGTTGGGAGGTGGGCTTTCGAGCATATGCTTGTCAACGATGCTCTCGAGCCCTTCCCGGAACTCGTCAGGTGTCCTGAAGAAACGTTGAGCCACGATCCGGTACCCGAGAGGCCAGCGGTCGCTACCCGGTACCGGCGCCACCAGTTGCAAACGCCCCTTCCGCATATTTACGAGGAAGCCGGAAACACAGGCGATTGTCGTGGGATAGCCCTCCGGCAAGAGGGTTGCTTCATCTTTGTTGGTTGCCTTGAGCTGCTCCTTTCGCTCTCGCGCGCGCCCGGTAACAGCCTTTGCGGTCGGCCCATCCTTGCCCTGCAGGATGAGTTCGACCCCCATCAGGTCCTCGGGCGAAAACGCCGCGTGAATCTGATCGAGATGTTTCGTGCTTAGTACCGAAAAACGATTTGGCACGCGACCGTAACGTTCGAACAGTTCGAGCACGCGCCTAGTGAGTGCTTGATCCTTTAGCGGGGCGGCCGTCGTCGTTTGTGGCAATTCGCCCGTGATTTGATAGAAGTCAAACAGAAAACGGTCGTAGTCCGGGTTATCGATTGGGTCTGTAGCCCAGTAGCAGAAGCCAGTGCGGACCGCCGGACCAAACATATCGCTCGCGGCACCGACCACGCCGCGCCAAAGCTCAGCATGCTCCTCACTATATTCATAATAACCCTTGAAGCGGTCCGCCGAGAGGCCGCAGAACCAGCAACCGACGGTGYAGCCTTCACTGAGCTCGAATGCGATGGTGTGGTGCGCGATCGACGTCCCCAATTCGCCCAATTCGTCGTTACAGCGCCGGATCTGGCGCTCGCGCCAGGCATGAAAGCGAGGGTTAATCGTCGACATTTCGCCTTGGCGGCGCACGAGGTCTCGATGGCGCAACATCTCGCGCATATACTCATCCCACATCATAGCTAGCGGCCACGGGGCAGACTCCGATTTGAAGCGGTACTTCACGTAGTCACCGCACCAGAGCGGCAGTATCTGCATTGGGTCAACTTCGATCCCGTAGGACGCGGTCACTATTCGAGGGTTGTCGACGTTCTCCGAAAGCGCCGTACGGAACTTCCTATCACCGGCCAGCCGCTCCATGAAGCGTTTGATGTGTGACAACGTGCGCCGTTCCTCCGGCGTGCGCCGGTCAAAAACTTGCCGCCAGCCGTCGCTGCGAGCGTGCTGGCGAGCCGCTGAAGCGGCCCCTTGTCGGCTTGATGGCATAATCTCATGCTCGACGAGGTTTGCTTTCATGTTCTCTTCAGGCTCRTCCAAGCCAAAGCTGCCAGAACTAAATTTCATCAACTGGCGACCGCAATAGCAATTACAATAACGATGACGACCGCGACGGTTGCGGCCTTTTCCCCGACTTGCAGGGGGCTCATGGATAAATGCGGATCTGAATTAGCCAACGCGACCGTATGTACAAGGCCGGTCGAAACAATCGAACCACGATTGCGGCAAGCAATCGAGCGCAGCTTCTTACTTAACCTTCCTTGGCTTTTCGCACGTATATGACTTCTAACCTCGTCAAGCGTGATGTCGTAGCCGAGGCCCTTTCCAACCGCTACAATCGATGCAAGCCCTCCAGCGCGTGGTTTGAGGTTTGCGAGCGGACTGCTTTTTGCTCCAAGATCGTTGATGAATCGCTCTACTTCAGTTCGCTGCATGCTATTCGCCTTTTGCTTAATGTGGGCAAGCTCTCCATCTCGCCCTCACAAGCGATCGGATGCTGCTCTGACCAAGCAAGCGCCGTACCAACTCAAAAATTGCTGATTTAGCGTGTTGTCGGACCGCACCGCATCGTCGACTTGCTGACCCTCGGAACGACAATTTGGCAGATTTGTTACAAAGTTCTCGGTAACCGGGCGGGCAACGTACCGCTGCGCCTCAACAACCTCGTCGCCGATCGGCGGCAATCCAATGTCGGTTAAGCACCCTCCCAACCATGTCGAGGTGAGGCCGATCAGGGGCCGTCGATCTCGAGCAGAGTTGTAAAGACGTAGATCACGCCGACCCGCTTTATGCCGAAAGTTTTAACACCGGTTTGTGAGGAATTGTCGCCGCTTGCCGAATTGCCAGGRCCAAGCGCGTGCCAAGCGATCGAGCTGCGCCACCAAACGTCCATTTTTTCGCAGCCGGTTCACACCATACGTGTCCTGCGGTGCGGAGACGTCCGCCGCCTGGCTCAGATGACTCTTGGACTGAACGAATCCGTTAACGCACCTGGAAACTGGAGAGAGCGGATTGCATCGAGTGATACCACTTTGGGATTTGCGAGATCTGCGTGCTCGAGCGCAGACAGTGTTCGCGTGCGGTTCTGGCCATCTCCTCGAAATCACTATAACCGACCGCAAGGCGATGCATCATTTCTGCAGCTTTATCCTCGATGTCCGGCTCGTGGAGGACAACGCCATTAAGCCCATTTACGACCTGCCTCTTGAGACCAAAGGCGGACGACACTACGACGGGTTTGCCTCGGAACAGAGCCTCTGTTGCCGTAAGGCCGAAGCCCTCTTCGCGAGATAGAGCAAATACTCCATGGGCGTTCTGTTGCAGCCGGCCGACGATTTCCGCGTTTGCGTCGTGGTCCTTCATCGAGATACAGACCAGATACACCCGCCGCTRCACTTCCTCTGATAATTGAGTGCATAATAGGACGCATTTCTCGAAATACTCCCGTCCTTCAGGATCGTCGGCAACATCCAAAGGATCCGGTCCCGCGATCACCAGGCGTGTATCGTAGGCTTCCGCGAGCGCCGTTTTCACAAAGCGATCGTAAGCGGCGATAATCCGGTCAATACCTTTCAGTCCATCCCACCTGGATACATGAAGGAAATACCGTGAGCCGAGAATGTCCTGAAGGGAAGGGGTGGGCTCGAATTCTTGGCTGTTGAACGAAACCAAATGGTCTAGCGCCTGGCCCGCTGGCCCTTCATAATTACGGTTTTTGCTTGAAAATGGGCTGATGGATGGCGGGATGATATCTATGGGCAGATCAGTATCAAAGGCATATTCCTTGTCGCTTAGGACAATGCGTTGGAATTGACGGAGGTATTCACCGAAGAATTCCCAGATTTTGTCGACCGTCGGGGTGCGCTTCGGATATCCGATGTGGCATCGCCAGATAGCCGGGTGYGGATGAGATTCAAGGAACTTCGCGGCTGCAACAAGAGGCTGYGGATCGTGAATTACCAAAAAGTCATCTGGCCTGATGATCCTTTCCAGCTCCGCAGCGCCTCTCTGCGATGCCTCAAGATAATGCGGGAGCAGATCATTCACGCCTGCCACCTTGACGTCGTGAAGAGAATTATGAAGCGCTTTGGTGAATTGAAAAAATTGTTCTTCCTTCGGCTTAAAGATGAGCCAACGCACATCAAAACCAAGCTCCCGAAGCAGGCAAATGTGGTGTGGAAGCATTTCGGCCACCCCGCCGCCGAATGCGGTGGAATTTATGTGCCAAATACAGCGGCTGCCGATCATGTTACGAGCTTCTCCGGACGAACGAAATAGTTCGTCGAGGAGTTCCTCATAATGGTTTCGCTCCGCCACGTAATGGGCAAGTACCGAGCCTTCTACCAGCACCTCATCAAAAAGTGAGGTGCGGGGTTTCGTTGATACTTTCATTCGTGGCCCCTCCCTTAGGTCTGTGGAGCAGGTTCAACTCAGCTGGTTTGAAAGGAAGCCTCGCCAAAGTTCTCTATCCAATCCCTTGTGTCAGGATGATCTCTGGCATTGGGGCCGACGCCGACGCAGTCGCAGCCTGCCGCGATCGCCGCTTCAATTCCGGTGGGGGAATCCTCAAAAACCAAGCATCTTTTGCCTGCGATGCCCAGCATTCTCAACAGCGTTTGATAGGGTTGCGGATACGGCTTTCCCTGACTGACGTCCTCGGCTGCAATCATGATCCGCGGCCAGGAGAGTCCAGCCGCCTCAAGGCGGGCAAGGGCCGAAACCCGTGCCGAAGAGGTGACAATAGATCGCCTTTCTGCTGGGATAGAGCTATAGAACTCTACGGCGCCCTCGATCGGTTGCAACAGTCCCATCGCTTGAACTTCGTAACCCGCAATGCGATTTGCCTCGCGTTCTGGCGAGAGATCGGGCGCGATCGCCGCCACCAAATCGACGTCGCGGCGGGCGGCCGACATTYGCACCGCGTTATCCGGAGAGATCCGTTCCTCCCGTGCCCATCGACGGAGTGCGCTTTCGACCACAGCCTCCGAATCTACAAGGGTTCCGTCCAGATCGAAGGCTACGTGATCATAGTCGTCGAGGTGAACATTAACGGTTGCGGTTTTCCTGCGATTTTTCAAGGCTTTCCACCCCATATCAGCCCCAATGATGCTTATTGGAAAGRCCGGCTCTTTCTGTGGTGTGAAATGCCTCCGCGCACTATTCGACCAGGGGTTGGGTCAGTGACCTGTGCAGTCATGTCTTCGTCCCAACGGTGCGCCGGCTGCAAAGCGGCAAAAAAATRCACCGTCCATGGAGCCAGGACCGAGCATCTAATTTGCGCCTTTACCGAGTGACATCGCCATTCGCCTGGCGTTGGCCATGATTGTGTGGGTCGGATTGCTGTTCCCGGCGAAGTTCATAACGGAGCCATCCATCACGTGGATGTTGGTCAACCCATGGACCTTGCCGCAGCTGTCCACGACCGAGTTCCTCGGATCACTACCGGCGCGCATCGTGCCGTGCAGGTGGGAGCTGCCTTTTCCCGGAAAATATGGCTCTCGCTCGATGCGGAATGCGCCAAGGTGGCGCAGAATTTCATCCGCGCGGTCGGCGAGAAAATTCCTTCGTGCACGGTCATTTTCCGAGCTTCGGTATTCAAAACGGATATAAGGGGTACCGTACTGGTCAGCGGCCTCGTCAAGCGCGACGCGGTTATGCGACCATGGCTCTTCTCCGGCTATGTAGTGCAGGCGCACGACGCCTACGTTCTCATTCGGCGAAGCGAAATTCGCTTCATAAATGAGCCCACCAAATTTGCATGGCGCGCCGTTATGTTCGTAGAACTCATCGGTATAAACGGTCGAATGCGGTCCCCAGTGGGGAGCAAATGCATCGGAGCCCCGATCGGCTCGCTGCATGTAGCCGACGGAGTAGCCACCAATCTTGAACGAGAGGCCGCGTCCAACGAGGCCGGAGTCGTTTCCTATTCCCTTTGGAGCATGGTCACCCTTCGACCTGAGCATCAATGCCGCTGTTTGTATCGCGTTTGCGCAGACGATTACCCTTTCAACTGGGATACGGATCAGTTCCGATGAGAGCGGCACATAGCACTCAAGAGCTCCAGCCCGACCGTCGTTCTGCATTTGGATCCGGTTGACGAAACAGCCGTATAGAACCGAGATTGACCCTGGCAGGGCGGAGTCATCCAAAATGTTTCTTGCAAGCACTGATGCTCTCGCATCCGTAGGGCACGCGAGTTCATCGCAAGCCGAACAATTGATGCATCCCTTGTTGGTCCCTGGCGGCCTGATTGCTAGTGGGATGGTTTTTGATCTTATGCCGAGTTCCTGCATTGCATTGGATATCATCAGCCCACGCGGACTGGGTGGATACGATGGAAACCCATTCGCGCCACTGATCTCCAAGAGATGCTCGATCTCCAAATWGTAGGGTTCGAGCTCCTCGAGGGTAATCGGCCAGTCAATCGCCATGTCAGTCGTAAGATATTGGGAAGCTGACAGATCTGCTTGTCGGTATCTGAACGTTATCGCGTTATAGAAACCCATCCCCCCGCCGACGCAGCACGCTGTCCAGGGGTTGCCATCGGCCTGGCCATTGGAAGTGAGTGCCTTGCTGTAGGCCTCTTGATGAGGCCCGAGCATGGCGCCAGGACAAGCCGGGCCTCCATATTCCAGGACGRCCACATGGCACCCCTTTTCCGCAAGTGTCCGGGCGACGATCGATCCAGATGGCCCGGAGCCGACAACAACCGCATCGAAGTTTGTGTAATTACACGCGTGCGCTGCAATGTGTCTGATGTCCGTCACGGGTAACAGTCTCCTGTGAGGTTTGTGGTAGCAGGCCAGCGGGCGATGTTCGCGATTGACATGAGGAGGAGCTTTATACCGGACGCGTAGTGGGGGGCAGCGATGCCCGCCGGACCGGTGGCTGGGTGGCGACAATTGACGAAAAGGCCGTCGTGTGTGGATGCCTTCAGAAGACCAGCGGCGGCGGCATTGGTGGGGTGACCATGAAACGTCTTCTCCTTTTCAGTGACGTGTTGCGGATGGCAGCGCATTTACTGTGCCAACGAGAAACCGTTTTAACTCAATCCGATGCTTGTACTCTGGTAGTCGCATTTCCAACATTGTCGGACATTGGACAGTGCCAAACGCCAAGCGCTCGCGGTCTCGATCCGCCGTCAAGAATCATGGACGCCGCAGTCTCAGCCTTCGTTCTGACACTCGTGTTCCTCCCCTTTTAGCGTAACCGTCTACTGGACGGTGAGCCGGCGGTCGCTGGCGCCAACCGAAGTAAGGCGACAGGAGAGCGGATTGCGCGATGGCGGTAATCTCTCGCTCAATGGCTTGAGCGGCCTCACGGCGGAACTGTCCCCCTCGCGGATCCCGCCGAACGGCTTCTCGAGCGCCTGGAAGGCCCCTCGATGCCGAAAGAGAGTCCGCCGCGACAGTGTACATGAACTGCGCTCGCCGATCATAGGCTCGCTCGCTCAGATTCAGAGGTTATTGTCCGAAGTTCGCCAGGGATTGGCCAGAACGGCTGATTGCGGCGTCTTTGTGCTCGAGGCCACCCGGGCGCTGGCCGCACGCCTGRCCGAGGGCGAACGGCCGCGGACCCAGCCGCTGCACCTCGACCCCCTCGTCGCCGACCGGCAGGCCCTGCAGCATCGCCTCGGCGCTTATATCGACTCGGGTCAACGAAGCTTGCCACGACGGCTCGCCGACACTCCGGTTCGGCTCATCAGCGGGGAGCGGCGTCACGATCGTCACAGCGATGTTTTAGGCAACCCGTCGCAGGCAGCGCGCCGGGCGGCATAGACGAATCAAGTGCGCGGTCCCGGAATTGGTGGTTCGAGTTGTTCGGTTCATCCGCTTGCTAGGTGTGGCTCAGTTCGCTCTGGACAGGAGGGTGTTGCCCGAGGTGGGACGGAGCGAACCGAGCCACAGGTCGGCGATACGTGTCCAGGCAGATGATGGCAAGCGTAAAACGGTTTCATTTGTGATGGAATTCGAAGTGCCGTAATTGCGGACAGCGCTTTCATAATATTAGACTGCGCTAATTGTTTAGTTAATTGGAGGGTGTTCGCGGCTTACTTTCCACGGCCAGCTCATCATGATCGACTCCTGTGTCAGCGTTCGCCAACATGCGGCCATGGCAAAAAGCGGATGACGACGATGATTGCATGTTCCCGCGGCGGGCTCACGACCAAGATCACGCGCTCGTCGATGCAAAGGCCGACCATTCGATCTCGTCCTGACTGCCTGGCACGCRCATGACCGCAAGCCTGCCATGTGCAGCGCTCTCATCCGTCAGCTTGTCGAAAGCTAAGCCCCATAGAATCAATCCGCCAGGCCGGCTTGAGCGGCTCGGAACACGCAAAGGAGATTCGGATGGATCAATCCGTCCCGCGTCTCAGATTTCGCCCGCACAGACGACGCAGCCTTGCAACAGCAGCAGACCGGGCAGGCGAGTGTTCAGGAGCATCTGAACGCCTTGCAGCCGGGCCAGCATCGGCAAGCCGTTCCAAACAGCCGGCTTGCCCGGCGGCGGACCGGCTCACATGGCGGTTGGATCGAGGGTGCTCCCCAAAGCGTGAACCTTCCACGTCGCAGACGCGTATCGACCTGCGCTCAATCAACAGGCGATTTGACCGGCACGCGCCATACGGGGTCYGCCGAGGCAGGCACCAAGCTGCCGTCGTGCAAGCGCAGCCGCAAGCGCGGTCGCGAGCATCCCGGACGAGGCGCTCTTTGTCGCCTACCGCGCGTGGGCTGCAGCCAAGCTGAGCGAGAGTTCGATTGCGCGCGACATAAATAACGGCGCTGCGCAAGTTCAGCCCATGGCTTGACGAGAAGCACCGGGCGTTCRCGAACTTAAGGGCAACCCGGCGGGCGACCACAGCAGCCTAACCGCCTCATGTCCGCCTGCATACTGTTTACGAGCAACGCTAATGTACCGAAAAGCCGTAACCAAGCGCTGGCCCGACCGCTAAATTGAGGCGAGTGATCCGCTCTGCAACTCGGGGCGAGTCATGTACCGGGGTTTCGGATTGGCATCGGTCGTCGCGGAATTGTAAGGGTGGAGCGCTAATCAGAATCGCACGAAGCGCCTGCATTCGATTTTAAGGAAGCTCCTATGCCATTTAGCGGGGAAGTGTTCACTCCCGAGGAAGTCGCGCTGCTTGGCCGCGTGTTTGACCGTACCGGCGTTCCTGCCGAATCCAGAACTGACCGGGAACARCGGGCGCTCAACATCATCTTTCATTATCGAGCCGGCGTCACCGATGAGGCGGAACTCGAGCAATTGGCGAACAAGGATAGCTTAGCGCGCCAACCGCCAGCCATGGAATCGCCGCCAGATTAGGCCCATTCGTACTGCCGCCCAGGCTGCCCGGCACCATACGCGTCTCGCGCGGCTTCGGAGCCGCTCCTTGCCATCGCTCGAATGGGGCTTTGGCGTCAGTCCAAGCCAGGCGGCGAAGTGGCGGTCCACCGTATGGATGAAGTAGAAGCGCAGCGCCGCACGATGCCTGTTCATGGCCTGGATCTGAATGCCGTCATCTTCCTGCCCGACCTGGAACCGGCGCAGATCGTCCGCTGTCGCCGTGTCCGGCGACCGGCCAAGAGGGTCGTGAACCGTCCGACATCGCGGAGGTGGTTGCGCTGCGTCTCCTGGCTGAACTGGCGCGAGATCATGTCGTCGATCAACCGCTGCTGCAGCGGACCGGCCGCAAGGCGTCTGGCCTGCTACCCGTAAGCACCGCCAAAGCAGCTCCGGTTCGGAGGGGCAGTATCCATTTGGTGGTACTCTCGCCTCGATCTAGGTTGGCACGGTGACCCAACCGACGCTGCGGAAAGGTGGAGAGACCGTGTCCGCTACCGCCGGCCAAATACATGAGCGAAACCGCACCAGCATGCTGTCCCCCCGGCGTGAACGGAAACGTGCCGAACCACCACTCCCTTACAATCGCATCGGCTAAGGCTGGGGAGTGAAACCCGACAATGTCCGACAACCGACATGGTCGGTTTGGGTGCGGATGCGTTGCCCGAAAGTAATTTCTGCTTGGCACGTTCCATGCTTACCCGATCTGTCGAACGCGTGGCACACCAAGGAGCAAAACAGATTCATGACGATGTTCGCTGCAAACCCCGGCGGCTGGGTTTCCAAGACCCTGCTGGTAACCATCTTAGTCTTCACGGGGATCAGGTCGCCAATGGCCGGCGAATGGTCGTCATCCGAATTCCTGCTCCGCAATGGCATGGAAGTGGTCGTCATTCCTGACCATCGCGCGCCAGTCGTCACCCACATGGTCTGGTACAAGGTCGGCAGTGCCGACGAGCCGCCCGGCAAATCCGGCATCGCCCATTTCTTCGAGCATCTGATGTTCAAGGCAACCGCGAATCACACTGCCGGCGAGCTTGATCGCACGGTGTCCGAGATCGGCGGCTCCAAGAATGCCTTTACCTACTATGACTACACCGCTTTCCACGAGACGGTGCCGCCCTCGGCGCTCGAGCAGATGATGGGTTTTGAGGCCGACCRCATGCGCAACCTCATCCTCACCGATGAYGTCGTCAAGACCGAGCGCGACGTGATCCTGGAGGAGCGCCGCTCGCGCATCGACAATAATCCGCAGGCGGTGCTCGAAGAGGAGGTCGATGCCACACTCTGGCAGAATCAGCCCTACCGAATTTCGGTAATCGGCTGGATGCAGGAGATGGAACAGCTGAACCGAGAGGACGCGAAGGCGTTTTACGACGTCTACTACCACCCAAACAACGCGGTTCTGGTGGTGGCGGGCGATGTCGATCCCGACGCAGTGAAGGCAATGGYCGAAAGGACCTACGGCAAGATCGTGCGCGGACCGGATCTGCCGCCGCGCATCCGCCCGATCGAACCGGAGCAGAACACCAAACGCATCGTCACGCTCACCGATGCGCGCGTGTCGGTGCCGAGCTTTTCGACGCAATGGGTTGTGCCATCCTATCATACGGCCAAGCCCGGCGAGGCCGAGGCGCTCGATCTTCTGGCCGAGATCCTGGGYGGCGACCATCACAGCCGCCTCTATCAGCAGCTCGTCGTCAAGCAGGGTATCGCTTCCACTGCCGGCGCCTATTTCCAGAGCACCATGCTCGACAACACCAACTTCACCGTCTATGGCGCGCCGCGCGGCGATGCCAAGCTTGCCGATGTCGAGGCGGCCGTAGACGCCGAGATCGCCCGCATCGTCAAGGACGGCGTGACCGGCGACGAGTTGGAGCGCGCCAAGACGCGCTATGTCCGCTCGATGATCTTTGCCCGCGACAAGCAGAAAGACATGRCCAACATGTATGGCTCGACGCTCGCCAGCGGCGGCAACGTGAAGGACGTCGAGGAAAGGCCCGAGCGCGTCCGCAAGGTCACCGCGGAGCAGGTGAAGCTAGTGRCCGCCCGCTACCTGGTGCTCGACCATTCGACCACCGGCTATCTCTTGCCGCAGCAACAGGTGGGGAATTGATGATGACCCTTGCCCTTGAACGGATGAGCAGTGTTCCTTCCCCTGAAAAGCGAGAAGGAAAGGTCTGCCGCGCCATCGCCACCGTGTGCTTTGCCCTGTTCTTCCTGCAGCTGCCGGCGCTTGAAGCGCGCGCCGAGATGAACTTCCAGGAGGTCAAGTCGAAGAAGGGCGTCACCGCCTGGCTAGTGGAGGACCATTCGATACCGCTGATCGCCCTCCGCTTCGTTTTCGATAGCGGCAGCGCCCAGGACCCCGCCGGCAAGGAGGGTCTGGTCAATCTGATGACCGGCCTGTTCGACGAAGGCGCCGGCGACCTAGACAGCGACGCCTTCCAGCAGAAGCTCGACGATGCCGGCGCCGAAATGAGTTTTCAGGCAGCGTGCGATGGCACCTACGGCTCGATGCGCATGCTGTCGGAGGAGAAAGACGAGGCCTTCGAGCTGCTGCAGCTGGCGGTCAACAGCCCGCGCTTCGACCAGGCGCCGATCGACCGCATCCGCAGCCAGATTCTCTCCGGCATCCTCGCCAACGAGCGCGATCCCAACACGGTGGCGCAGCAGCGTTGGCTACGCGCCATCTATGGCCAGCATCCCTATGCGCGGCCGGGCGAGGGCACCAAGGAAAGCTTGGCCACCATAACCGCCTCCGACATCAAGACTTTCCGCAAGGCCAGTTTCGCCCGCCGCGGCCTGCATGTGGCTGTTGTCGGCGACATCGACGCTGCGACACTGAGCGGCAAGCTGGACGAAGTATTCGGGGACCTGCCGCAGRTGGATACGCTCGCCCCCGTGGCCGACGTCACGCCCAGGCTCGGCCAGCAGTTGGAGGTGAATTACGACCTGCCGCAGACCTCGCTGCAGCTCGCCTGGCCCGGCGTGAAGCCCAGCTCACCCGACTTCTACGCCGCCGTGCTGATGAACGAGATCCTCGGCGGCTCGCCGTTCACCTCGCGGCTCTTCGAAGAAGTGCGCGAGAAACGCGGTCTCGCCTACGGCGTCAGCTCCCGTCTGATCGACCATGAGCATTCCCATGCGCTGGTGGTGGCGACTGCGACACGCTCCGACCGCGCCGCCGAGACGCTTGCCATCGTGCGCAAGGTAGTGAAGGAGATGGCCGAGAAGGGGCCGACCGAGGAGGAGCTCGCGGCGACTAAGAAATACCTGATCGGCTCGTTTGCGATTAACCACCTCAAGTCTTCAGATTCGATTGCGGCGACACTGGTCGGGCTGCAGCGCGACAATTTCGCCATGGATTATATCAAAAATCGCGCTGCGCTGATCGAAGCAGTATCTCTAGAGGATGTCAGGACGGAGGCTAGGAAGCTTCTGTCGGCCGACCCGACCGTCATGATCGTCGGGCCACCGCTCACCGATATTAAAGGATGAGCGGCAGCTTCCATGCTGGTTAGCAAGGCACCGAATCGCTTGAGCTTGCATCGCCTATTTCCTCGCGCTAATGCCACCGCCTTTCTGTCTAGGCGTAGCTTAAAAGAAATTGCGGCGCACGCGATCCTCGCGGCCCGCAAAGATAAGTCGAGTTGTGGCGTCTGGAGCTGACGCTCCGACATCGTAGATCGGCCACTTCCGATTGCTTAAAACCGAGGCACAGCCGTTCCGACGTCGGCTTGCCACGCAGCATTGACTGACTTTGAGCACAGAGCGCTGATTCCAGCGTCGCCTCGTCGGCTGGTGTCGTCCCGCACCCTGGCGTTGGGCCGATCCGGCGCCAGACTGCAGGACTTCCCCAGGCTGCCGGAATGGGCCAGGCTGCCGGACCGGGCGCTGCAGCGCATCGGCTGGCGCTCGGCGCAACGCAATGGCTCGAAGACGACCATATCGCGGCCGATTACGCTGCGCATGGCGGGGAACTGCACAGGGCCAATTCCGACATCGCCGCCCGGACCCGCTTGGTGGAGCCTCCAGTGGCCCGTCCCTTGCGCCTGGCCTTGGACGCTGCCGATGCGGCGGACGCTTTGCGCGGCGTTCTTGGCGACGGCAGGGCCGATTTCGTCTTCCTTCCCGTCAACAATGCTTGAGGCCACTCGGGCGCTGGCCGCACGCCTGGCCGAKGGCGAACGGCCCTGATCCAGCTGCTGCACCTCGACACCTTCGTCGCCGACCGGCAGGCCCTGCAGCAATCGCCTGGGCGCTTATATCGACGGGTCAACGAGGCATGCCGCGACTGCTGGCCCGGCCGCTCTTTGCCCCGCCCCGCTGATGAGCCGAACCGGAGTGTCGGCGAGTCCGCAGCGGCGGGGCACGGGTCGACCATCCTCGTAGCAATGATTTTTTTGTGATCGCCTCCATGAATGAGGGGCGTCTTCCCACGGTGGCACGCTCCCAGCGTCCCAAATGCCTTGGATGGTCCATCTTTATTTACAGTGGTCGAGAACACGTCCACCAGCCTTGCGCTCCAAAGAAAACACGGCTATATATCTGGATATAGAACGGAGGCACGCGATGAGCAACGCTGCGCAGAAGAGAGCCCTCGAAAACTACCGGTCCCGCCTGACCGAGCGAGGTATCGCGCGGTTCGAAATCCAGGCGCTCGACGCCGACCGCGATCTACTCCGATCCCTTGCCCGGAAATTGACGGAGGAAGGTCCAGAAGCCGGGCAGCTTCGCCGGACCATACAGAAGGCGGTGGCGGGGGAGCCTCCGAAAGCTGGGGGCATTCTCGCGGCTTTACGTCGCTCACCTCTTGTTGGCGCGGATCTCGACCTCAGCCGGCCGCAAGAAGAGGGGCGTAAGGTCGAGCTTTGACCCGCTACCTTCTTGATACCAACATCATTAGCAACGTAATTAAGCCAAAGCCGTCGCACTCGCTGCTATCATGGATGGGCGCGCAGAAAGACGACGACCTCTTCATTGCTTCGCTTACCGTGGCCGAAATCCGTCTAGGCATCTTGGAGAAACCGAAAGGCAGGAAGCGGAGCACCCTTGAAGCTTGGTTCGCCGGCCCCGAAGGCCCGCAAGCGCTGTTCGCCGGTCGCGTCCTGCCGTTTGACGAGAAAGCTGGCCTCGTCTGGGCCAGTCTTATGGCTGGTGGGAAGGCGAAGGGACGCCCCAGAAGCGCGCTCGACACCATCATCGCTGCGATCGCCGAGGCCAATCACTGCGTCGTCGTGACAAACAATGAAAAGGACTTCGAGGATGTTCAGATCATCAATCCGCTCCGCAGCTCTGGGAGTTAGGAGGTATACAGGCGATTCACTTTACCTTGAGGATTTCAGCGGCACCGAGTTCGAACACCTCGTGCTACCATCTTTGCGATGGCTGGACTGATCTCGCTTGCTTCGGCCGGACCGGGGGCGACCAAGGGCGCGACATCATCGGCACACGTCCGTTTGAGGACGAGCCGGACGAACGCACTGTCATTCAAGCGTCAATCGCGGCAGCCTGACTCAAGCAAARGCCGAGAAGGAAAGGGGAAACGGATAGGGTGGGGCGGAACATCGGCGGGTCTGTGGCGGGCCTGTAGTGACTCGACATTGCTAAGGATCAGACTTGGGGAGAGCCTTTACTCCCGCACCGTGTGCGACAKGGCATGATCTCGCTTGGATGCACCAGTCGCTTCAAGATCCCTATCTACCACGCGATAGTTCGGTTCGAGCCCGCCGGCGCCTATCATCGACGACCTGTTCCGTTGCGCCTGCTTGAGCGTTGCCCTCCGAAGGCGAAGGTCACAAGTTCGAATCTTGTCGGGTGCGCCATTTTTATAAGGTGAAACAGGCGATTAGCAAGGCCTCTTTTCCGCGAAAGCGGGAGGGAAACACGTCAYGGAAGCACCACGGAAGCAGTCGGACGTGTGTTCGGGGTTACCCTAAGAGGATCACTGTCGAGTCATCGCCCGTTGCCCGCCAGTGTACCAGTGGTTGCGGCGGGGCCATGGTGTATCTCGGYGTTCTGGTCTGAGTAGCGGGTCTGGCCGCTGTGGCTTTTCCTGCGGGCGGTATTTGCCCGCGTTGCCGCCAGCGTCCAGTGTCTTTCAGCCCGTATTCGGCATCGCCGCCGCGTACCGGCTGAGGCATAGATAAGATTGCTATAGCTCACATTTTTCGCTATTACGAGTTATAGAAAGGCGCTCTATAGCTCATGGCATGGAATTGGGAGCAGGCCGACTGGCCGCATTTTACCTACGACAAGATGGCACTGGACCCGCTGGAAAGCGAGTTCCTATTGYGATCGGGCGAGTTCCTGGGCGTGTTTCGCCATGTCGGCCCCGATGACCGCGACCAGATACGCATCGATCTAATCAGCGAAGAGGCCTTGAAGACATCGGAGATCGAGGGGGRGTATCTCAACCGGGCAAGCCTGCAATCATCCTTGCGGCAGCAGCTTGGGCTCGGAGGCGAGAACAGGCGCATCCCGCCCGCCGAGCGGGGCATCGCCCAAATGATGGCCGACGTGTATCTGCATTTTGCCAACCCGCTTTCGCACCGCACGCTCTATGCTTGGCACAAGATGGTGATGTCCGGCGAGCGGCGCATCGGGACGATCGGCAACTATCGCCAGCATGCCGATGCCATGCAGATCGTCTCTAACCGGCTGGACAAACCCAAAGTGCATTTCGAGGCGCCGCCCTCATTGCGCGTGAGAGCCGAGATGGAGGCCTTTACCATTTGGTTCAACGATACCGCGCCCAAGGGCAAGACTCCGCTTCCCGCGCTCACACGCGCTGGTATCGCGCACCTTTATTTCGAGAGCATCCATCCGTTCGAAGACGGCAACGGCCGCATAGGACGTGCCCTTTGCGAAAAGGCGCTGGCGCAAAATCTGGGCGAGCCGAGCCTTATCGCCCTGGCCTACACGATCGAGCGTCGCCGCAAGGCCTATTACGATCGTTTGGAGGCCAGCAACAAAAACAACGCAATCACCGATTGGCTGATCTACTTCGCCAGCACGATCCTAGAAGCGCAGCGCGTAACGCTCGCCCGCGTCGAATTCTCCGTTGCCAAGGCCAAGTTCTACGAGCACCACCGGGGTCAGTTCAACGAACGCCAGGAAAAAGCCGTCGCCCGGATGTTCCGGGAAGGTATCTACGGCTTTAAAGGAGGCCTCAGCGCCGAGAATTATATCGCCATCACTCAGGCATCCCGCGCCACGGCAACAAGGGACTTGCAGGACTTGGTGGCTAAAGGTGCGCTAACAAAAACCGGTGAACTCCGGCACACACGTTATACGCTGAATATTCGCGATGATCGCGCGTAAGTCCCATCAGCGAATGAAGAGGAAGACTGTTGAAGAACCTGCTTGCCTCAATATCGGCGAATGGCGAGCAGCTACCCGGCAGGAAGTAGTGGAATGGATTACGCGCGAAAGGAAATCTAAGAAAAAGAAAGGCGGCGCCATTCTCGCGGTTCGGTCGCGGCTCAGGCCGGTAGATATCTACTGTTATCTGAAGGCTCGCTTTGGCGAACCGAACGGTTTTCAAAACTTCCTGCGCAAGGATGATAGCGATAACTGGATACACTGGGACTACAACCTCAAGGCCGGCCAGACCGACGTGTATATCTGCGGCATGTCGCGCGAAGTTCATATCATGGTCGGCGATGCGCTCACGCACAAGCAGTGGCGGGACCTGATTGTCGGCATCAGAAATGATTATGCGAGAATCGGCCYGCAGAAATCCGCGGTGCTGCAAAGCCTGGAAAAATTCRTCGTCTTTCAGAATAAGTTCGTCAGTATCGCAGGCCTGTGCGCCGATTTGCACGCAGCCATTCTTGATGCTCCGGCAAAGACGGCTTTTCCGAAAAGATCGCCGACTGCCAAATCGCGGCTGAAAACTTTAGAAAGAGCCATGCAAGGCGTATCCGCACGCGCAAACGATCTCTTTGGCAACTGTCTAAAGCTCCACCTTCTGATGCCGGTTATGGCCGAGGCCTTCATCAATATGGTGATCCTCATGTTCACGCGCGATGAAATCCGAAACGCCCCGGAAGCCTATCAGGCCTTTATAYGGGCCAAGATCCCTGACCGCCTCGCGCTGCTCAGCCAGCATTGCGATGGCTTTGCACGCGATGTCGACAAAAGCACCAACGCTTATGCGCATTTCATGCGCGTAATCGACAAGAGAAATTTCGCATTGCACGGTAATGTCGATCCTATCCGCGAGCAGATCGAGGTGGTCTATTTCGACGGCAGGCGCCCGCTCTTCAATACGCCGGGAAACCATGTCGAAAGGTTCTTCGAGCATCTCGAAGCGATTCATCGGCCCGAAGAGGTCGTGTCGGATTACGAGGCCGTTCACGCATTTCTGTGGGAAATTTCGGAATGCCTGAAGCCTCGCACGGAGGCGTTCTTCAAGCAGGTCATTGAGGATGCATATCCCGGGTTCGAAGTGCATAAGAAACGGGCTACCCGTATCCTGCCCGACCATGTGATGATGGGTATGATGCCAAGTATGCTCTACGACGACGACCTCGATGTTAAGTGGTGAGCGAGGAGAGCGTATTCTTTGGCCCAATAGCCCGAACCTGACACAAGAATTAGCGCGACATGACAAACATGATTGGAACGCCCAGGGCGACCAAAGACGCGCTCTCTCCAAAATATATTCGACGACTTGCGTCTTCTCGCGCAGATCGCCGGGGCCTTGCATGATATTTCTGCCATCATGTATCGCGATTGGATCGTTGCTATTGACTTGCGAGAAGGCAAGGTCGCCGACGATCCAGAAATGCGCCCCAACCTCCGCCATCGGTCTCAGTTCTTCCGCTTCCTGAAAGCGGACAGGTAACTTCGTTAGTTTGGAGGTGGCGACAGGGCCAAAAGCGAACGTTCATCAGCGCTCTGAATCGATGACTTGACCGGGATCGGGCGAACGGCCCGAGATAGCTCAGGCCGTTCGCTTCAGTCGACATGGACACGATCGCAAGACTGTTGAGCGAAAGCGGCTTCAAGATCGGCGACAGTGGCGCTGTCGGGGTCAAGAATCTGAATTATGTCCGGGCCATAGCGGCTTGATCGCCGTGCAGGTGTGCACTCTCGCCTCGATCAGCCCGCGCCTTCGCCTGCGCCGACCAGCGCCGGCGTGGGCGCTGCGGCTCGCCTCCAGGCGGTTCGGAACCGACTCAAGGACATGAAAACTTCTATCAGCAGTCATAGGCGCAGACATAGAAATTGACACCGTAAGCGAGTGCTCCTTGCAAATGTGTTGAACGTAAACTACGTTATGTTCAACACAGGAGGTTGGCATGGGTGCTCAAATCCATACTGCTGCAGACAGCGAAGCAAAGGTCGCGCTGACCCGTAACAAGCTCGTCCTTGAGCAGGCGAGGGCCATTGGTCTGCTCGGCTCTGCTAAGAACACGCGTTTGTCGGGGCGTGTATCGTCGGACCTGATCGCCGCGGCCAAGAAGCACGCCCACGTCACTTCGGACACCGAGTTGTTGGAGCTTGCGCTGTCGCGCCTGGCGCTGGAGGACGATTTCGGGGCTCGTCTCGTCAAGCGCAAAGGCAGTATTCCCTCGGATATCGACCTTGGGATTTGATCTTTCCGAAACTCTGCGAGCACTCAAGCCCCAGAAACGCCAGGGAACGCTCGCGCGCCGGGCGGATGACGATCTGCCATGGAGYGACGACGAACCGATTATCGGCGGTCCATTGTTTCTGGACACCACCGTCTATCTGGATGTTCTGCAGGGTCGATCGCYGGCAGGGGTGGATACGCTTTTAACGTATAGGCTATGCCACCATTCGGCGGTGAGCCTTTCCGAGTTGACACACGTGTTCGGCCGACTTGATCCGAAGCATACCTCTACGAAGGCTGTTCTGGAAACGATCCAAGCCACGATCGCGGACGTACCGGAGCACAGACTTCATGCCCCAGATACTGCCATTTGGGGGCAAGCCGGCATCCTCGCTGGTCTGCTCTTCCGAATGAGCAATTTGCCAAAGGGCGAAGGTCACGAACGCAAGTTCCTCAACGACGCTCTGGTTTTCCTGCAGGCACGGCAACTGGGTGCAAGCGTACTCACGGGAAACATCCGGGATTTCGACTTTCTTTCCCAACTCGTTCCGACAGGGCGCATTGTTCTGTACCGCACCCCAACGTCGCGATCCGTATGAATTGGGGATGGTTCAGATCGTTCTAGATGACACCAGTACGGCGCATTGCCGCCATTCCAAATGGTTGGAAACGGTCAAGTCGAGCCACCTCCGATGGAAAACGTCCCCTATTGCCACCCAAAGACGTGAAGCTGCCATTCGGTTTTCGGCCCGTCTCGGTCGTTCGGCGGGCAACCGTTGAGATCGCGCTCCTTCGATCGTCGAAGCCGTTGCGACCGTCGCGCTGCACCAGGCGCTCTCCTTAATCGCACAGGAGGGCGGGCTTTGCGCTGATCGCCTTTTCGAAGCGTAATGCTCGGTTGGTCCGCTTTCCGCTTTGGGAAAGGGCGATTACATAGAGCTGCTGCGCGGCATGGCTTCGGCGGACAATCGGCTGCTGGAGCAGGCGCCGGATGGTACGACCATGCTAGGGAAATCGGGGAGCAGCCTACGGCTGGCCGCGACTTTTACGCCGTGTTTTCGACGGACGAGGAGTGGCGGATCGTCTGCGGCGGGCGCACCCTTGGCGCCATCCCGATCTCGAAACCGGCCGCCGTCGAAGTCGTGATCGCGTTCGCGGGACAGYGCTGGCGCATCGCCGTTCAGGCTCCTATCCGCCCTTGATCGTTGATCTTCCTGATCGATCCAAGGTCTTGCGATTTGTCCTTTTTGYTGCGCCTATCCCCAAGTCAGGTGTTAACTGTCTTGCGCAGACCAACGCTGCAACCGATACGAAGGAGAATTCATGGCCACCGGGACTGTAAAATGGTTCAACAGCACGAAGGGTTACGGATTTATCCAGCCCGATGGAGGTGGCGCTGATGTGTTCGTTCACATTTCCGCCGTGGAGCGTGCGGGTCTTTCGACACTCGTTGATGGGCAAAAGGTCAAATACGAGATCGAGCAGGACCGCCGCACCGGGAAATCCTCAGCCGGCAGTCTCAGCAAAGCAAGCTGACTGGC